>CAJYBS010000047.1 GCA_913064795.1 uncultured Gammaproteobacteria bacterium | reverse complement strand
CGTTTTCGGGAACTATCAAAACAAATAAGGTTGTAACCCATTGATCATCCATTGCCTCAAAGTCCACAGGTTGCTCGAGAGTGATCAGGGTGCCCATGATTCCTGTACAGTTGGCCATCCGGCAGTGAGGAAGGGCGATACCGAAGCCTAGGCCTGTGGAGCTGATTTTTTCTCGCGCGATCAGTAGTCGGTAAAGTTCGCTTTCCTCAATCCGTTCGTCATTGTCTGCAATAAACGCTGCGGCTAGCTCAATGGCACGTTTCTTAGAACTGGCTTTTAGTCGGCACAGCGTTCTCCCGGGGGATAGGATGGAAGCGATTTTCATGGCGAACAGAGATCACTGAGACACTGAGATTAAAGTATAACACCTGAACCAAGACTGTCAGTCAGTTGGTGATTGATCACTCAGTGAGGGCTGTTTGCACATGTCGCCTCGATATGAGCTTTCTTTTCACTTCAACGATCTTACGATCGAGTTTCTTGGTCATCTTATCAATTGAGGTGTAGAGATTATCTGATTCGGCTTCTGCAAAAACTTCAGTGCCAGAAATATGGACGCGGCTCTCTGCTTTTTGGGTATTTTTGTCGACCGTAAGGATGACTTGGCTACTTAAGATGGGCTGGAAGTGTCGCTCCAGACGGCTTAGTTTTTTATGGATATACGCTTCGATAGACTGGGTGATCTGAATATGATGTCCGCTGACGCTGATCTGCATATAGAGGCTCCTTTGTCGATGGGTTGGATCGGCACGCTTGTCTTTGTTCGACCGTAACAAGGGAAGGTGGTTCCTGTAAAACTGAAGTTTGATGGACGAAAAGTGGAAGTGCTAGGTGAGTTGCTTGCGCTCATTTGAAGGGGGAATCATCAGTGCTTCTCGGTACTTCGCGACCGTCCGTCGAGCGACATTAATATTGTCTTCCGCGAGTAGCGCCGCTAATTTGCTGTCCGAGAGGGGCTTGCGGGTGCTCTCCTGCTGAATCAAAGCCTTAATTTTTGCTCGGATCGCTGTTGAAGAAACCTCACCACCAGAATGGGTACTGACATGCGATGAGAAAAAGTACTTGAGTTCATAAACCCCAAGCGGCGTATCAATGTATTTTTGAGTGGTCACCCTTGAAATGGTGGATTCATGGAGGCCGACGTCCTCGGCGATATCGTGCAGAACAAGCGGCTTCATCGCGCTGTCACCGTGATCTAGAAAGCCCGCTTGCACTTCCATGATTTTAGTTGCAACACGCAGCAGGGTATCGTTACGTTGCTGCAAACTCTTGATAAACCAACGCGCTTCCTGCATCTGGTCGCGAAGATAGGTTTGATCGGGGCTGCTGTCGTTTCGTTTGACAAGTGAAGCGTACTCAGGATTAACCCGAATCCTCGGATTGATGCTGGGATTGAGTTCCACCGTCCATCGATGATTTTTTTTCGTGACGATGACATCTGGAACCACATATTGCGACTCGACGTTGATTAAATCTGAACCGGGCTTGGGATTGAGGGTTTGGATCAGAGCAATTGCCGCTTGCAACTCGGATTCCGCGATTCGAAGGGTTTTGAGTAAAAACGCGAAGTCGCGATTACCCAAGCTTGGCAAGTGATGTTCAACCAAAGTGATTGCTATGGATTTCGCCTCGGAGGGCTGGTTAATCGCCTTGAGCTGAATCGTCAAACACTCTTGTAGGTCCCGGGCGGCGATGCCGAGGGGGTCAAGGTGCTGGAGAAGATGAAGAACAGCTTCGACTTCGTCGAGTTCGATGTCCCACTCGGATGGCATAGCCTCTAGGATCTCCGAGAGATCCAGCCTGAGCATACCTTCGTGGTCTAAACCATCGATGATGTGCAGCGCGATCACTTCATCGTGCTCTGATAGGTTGAGTAAGTTGATTTGTTCTAAAAGATGGCTTTGGACGGTGACTTGAGGACTATTGCGAGCATCAAAACTTTCGCCATCCTCATCCAATCCAGAGCCGCTACCGGTTCCTGTGGGCAAGGTGTCGTAGACGTCCTCCCAAACGCTGTCGACGGGTAACTCGTCGCTGAGCGTTTCACGCTCCATAAGCTCTGCGCTGTCGTTGACTGAATCGCCGTCGATGGCGGCATCGTGGGGTTCTGCTTCGAATACGTCATCCGCGTCAAATGTTTCCGAATCCGATGATGCCAGTTCATTTAAGTTATCCGTTTCAGTCGTTTCAAAGGTTTCCTCGACCTGGGGCTCCTCGATCTCTGAAATGCTCTCTTCAGCGTTCGTGTTTTCCTGCTCTTCGTCAAATTCTTCGAGCATGAGGTTAGAATCAAGCGCTTCTTGAATCTCTTGTTGGAGATCCAGAGTGGATAGCTGCAGCAATTTAATGGCTTGCTGAAGCTGAGGCGTCATCCTCAGCTGCTGGCCGATTTTAAGTGTCAGTGCAGGTTTCATACTCATTACGGAATGATACTGCCGATGGAACTGGAATAAAACTTGCTTACTACTAATTTTGATCCCGCACGCACTGGCAAGCGCGCCATGCCTACATGGATCCTGGGAACATTCGGCTTTTGCGCAGGAAGCAATGAAATCAGGGCTAAACCTAAGATTAGAGCCTGAAATCTTTGCCTAGATAGACGGACTGAACCAGTTCATTGCTGAGAATGTCATCACTACTGCCTTGAGCAATGATACTGCCCTCATTCATGATGTAGGCGCGATGACAAATGTCCAGGGTTTCCCGGACATTATGATCAGTAATGAGCACGCCAATGCCTCGCTGGGCTAGATAGTTAATAATTTTTTTGATGTCTCCAACCGAGATAGGGTCTACACCAGCGAAGGGTTCATCGAGTAGCAAAAATTGCGGATTTGTGGCCAATGCTCGAGCGATCTCCGCTCGCCGTCGCTCACCGCCGCTTAATGAAACACCCAGGCTGTGACGGACATGCTCTAGGTTAAATTCTTTGATCAACGCGGTTGCGCGATCTTCTCTTTCCTGCTGGGTAAGGCGTGTCACAGACTCAAGAATCCCCAAAAGGTTATCTTGCACGGATAGTTTTCGAAAAATGCTGGCTTCTTGGGGTAAATAACCGAGACCCAGTTGCGCACGCTCGTGCATGGGCCGGGTTGTAATCGGCGCACTATCTAGGTGTATATCTCCCCGATCAACCGCAACCAGACCCGCGATCATATAAAAGCAAGTCGTTTTGCCAGCGCCGTTGGGGCCTAACAAGCCGACAACCTCTCCTGCAGCCACCTGAAAGGAAACATTGTCAACCACGCGTCTTTTTCGGAACTCTTTTTGAAGCCCCTCAGCCGAAAGCGTTGAATGTGCGCTCATTTAGGGGTTTGGTCTTGGATTGATAATAAGATTAATACGATCTTGGTCTGAACCATCGCTTTCAACTTTGAAAAGTCCGCTGCCAAGATCATAACTCAATCGATTCCCCGCGTATCGATCGGCGCCTTGCATTAAAACAGCCTCTCCGGTGAGGACCAGGGTTTCGACAGCAATCTGATATTCAATGGAATTTGCAGAGGCGCTAATTGCGGGATATCTGTCGGTCCGAGCTTGCTCAAAGCGTGCAGAGTTTGAACCCCCATCGACCGATGCCGTGATCGATTCTAGATCGCCATCGTAGCTCGTGAGGATAACGCGGTCTGCCATCATTTTAAGGGCGCCCTGCTCGATGACGACGTTCCCGATATATTCGGATCGGCCGAGTGATTCACTGACAGTCGCGCTGTCTGCTTGAATCGTTATGGGGAGACTCTGAGACTGAGTTGTTTCGGCGGACCACAGTCCATTGGGGCACAGGAAGAATAATCCAAAAATGAAACTGGTAAATCGCATCAAAAGGGCCTTCCGATCTAAGGGCTATTAGTGTGACTGGGTCCAAATGTTCCGTCGCTGAAAGTCACGTAAAAAGCTTAGGGCCATCTGGGTCAAAATGCTAGCGTCTCACGTTGATGGTCGTTACGACCCGATGCTCAGGGCTTGAGCGGAAGACAAATAGGTCCTTGTCAAAGAGCGCTCGGACCCCGGCTGCGGTGGTTTTTGTATCTCGGGTTAGGATTGTAACAGCCGAGTCACTCTCAGCTAAATTTTGATCAGGAAAGACGCTGAGGGTTTCGGTGATGAGTCTGGTGGCGCCCTCTTGACTGATTTTTTCTGCAGTTACTGCCTTCCAAAGTTCTACCGCTTCCTCTCGATATTCGGAGACCCCAAGAAGGCGGCCCTCGACAGATGAGATGCTCCAGGGCGATTGCGTACCTACATCCAATAATTGGATCGAAGGCAGTTGCAGGGTCGTAACATCCGTCAGCGGGTAGTGCGTAAACCTTTTGGCACTGATAACCGATGTTCTTCGGCCGGCCTCATTGACCTGGCTAATGGATGCATCTTCCATGTAGAGGTCAGGCTCGTTGATTGACAATTGGGGCTCGGTGATCTGCTTGTCCACATCCACACCGTAATTCAGTGCCATCGCGCCAGAATAGAGCGCGAGAAGAACGATGATTGCGCGATATCTGAGGCGGGTATTCTTGAGTAAGGTATCAATCATTCTAAGGATTCAGAGAAGGGTATGCTGCTGTCGGATGAAACTTTAGATTAAAGCATTTGGCGGTGATGATCGATGTTTTCGATTGTGTGCTTGAAAATGTTCCTGTCGATCTAATGATCTCTCGTTCCTGCTGGGTGATTGGTGAGGGAATGCCGTGATATGATGCGACTTTTTTAGCGGTGATGCTATGGATATCGAGGCGCTCCAGTCACAATTGAGTGAGGCATTAGATGCTGAGTCCGTCGTTCTACAGTTGGACGGTAATCGATTGACCGGAACAGTGGTCGCTGCCTGTTTTGCTGAACTCAGCCGGGTTAAAAGGCAGCAGATGGTCTATGCTTTTCTCAAAGAGGACATTGCCTCAGGGGCACTGCATGCTGTTTCGATTAGGGCGCTTGCTCCAGACGAAAGAGGCTGACAATGGCCCTCTTGAGGATTCAAGGTGGATCGGTAATCGATGGCCAGATCACAGCATCCAGCGCCAAAAACTCTGTCATTAATCTTATCGCGGCGGCACTTTTAGCGGACGGGGTCGTCACGTTGTCTAACGTACCCCACTTACGCGACGTTTCAACAATGATCGAATTGCTCAGCAATATGGGCGTCATCGTCGTGGTCAATGATCGAATGGAACTCGAAATTCACCCGAATACAATCTCTTCTTTGAAGGCCCCTTATGAGTTGGTTAAGACGATGCGGGCTTCCTTCAACGTGCTGGGCCCGCTCATCGCTCGGTATGGCGAGGCTGAGGTATCACTGCCGGGGGGCTGTGCCATAGGGACCCGCCCGGTGGATCAGCACCTCAAAGGGCTTCGAGCATTAGGCGCTGACATTGCAATGCATGAAGGCTATGTCAAAGGGAGTGTGCAGGGGCGGCTCAGAGGCGCCCGGGTCGTATTTGATTTCTCCACTGTGGGTGGCACTGAGCATCTGATGATGGCTGCAGCGCTTGCTGAGGGGGTGACCCTCTTAGAAAACTGCGCCAAAGAGCCCGAGATCATTGATCTGGCAAATTTTTTAAACCTTTTAGGCGCTGACATTCGCGGTGCAGGAACCAGTCAGATCAGAATTGAGGGCGCGGAGCGTCTTGATGGCGGCGCATTCGAGGCAGTCTCTGACCGAATTGAGGTGGGCACCTATCTAATCGCAGCAGCAGCGACCGGGGGCCGACTGGAGATTTGTAATGCGGTGGCTGAGCACAACTCTGCGTTGCTTGAAAAACTTCGTGAGGCGGGTGCAGAGATCTTGACGAATGAAGGGAAAATATCACTGGATATGCAGGGTCAACGCCCGAGGGCGGTCAATATCGTGACGGGTCCTTATCCTGCCTTCCCAACAGACCTTCAGGCTCAAATGATGACGCTAAACTGTTTGGCTGAGGGAGCGTGCTCAATTCAAGAGACAATCTTTGAAAATCGCTTTATGCACGTCCCGGAGTTAGCCAGAATGGGCGCGGAAATTCAGCTTCAGAACAACAATTCTGTGGCGCTTGTAAAAGGTGTCGGCGAATTGATTGGGGCGCCAGTCATGGCTACCGATCTTAGGGCTTCTGCGAGTCTCGTGATCGCCGGTATCGCAGCTTCAGGAGAAACCACTGTTGATCGGGTCTACCACATTGACCGTGGTTATCAGCAAATCGAGGAGCGTTTACAACGACTGGGTGTCGATATCAAAAGGGAGGCAGGCTGAGTGTCTTTGTACGCAAATACTCCACTCGTGATTGCTTTGAGTAAGGGTCGTCCTCTCAAGCAGCTCCTGGAGCGACTGGATCAACTGGACATAAGTCCCATTGAAGATATGTTGGTTTCAAGAAAGTTAGTCTTTGACACCCATCACTCGAACATCAAGCTGATGGTCCTAAGAGGTTTAGATGTTGCGACCTACGTCGACCATGGCATCGCCGATATTGGGATGGTGGGAAAAGATGTCTTACTTGAATATGAAGGTGACGGCTTCTACGAGCCCTTGGACCTCAAAATCGCTGAGTGCGAGATGATGGAGGCAGGCATGGTGAATGAGCCGGCCTTGCCGAGACGGTTGCGCGTGGCAACCAAGTTTACCCAGACTGCGAAAAAATATTATGCTCAAAAGGGCATCCAGATAGACATGATCAAATTGACTGGGGCAATGGAGCTTGCGCCAGTCATGGGCCTCGCGCATCGAATCATTGATATTGTCGAGACTGGCAGCACACTCAAAGCGAATGGGCTTGAAACAAAAGCGCATGTTTGCTCGATTTCATCTCGGCTGATCGTCAACAAAGTGGCCTTCAAGACGAAGCAAATAGCGATCCAGAGCGTAATCGACGCATTGGGGTTGGAGACCGGATGATGCTCTTTTTAGAAACCCGAAATCCTGGGTTTGCCAGCGCGCTTGCTGAGAAGCTGGAGCATGATCAGCCGACTGGGCGTGCAGTTTTCGAGACGGTTACTTCGATCATTGACGATGTCCGCGGGTCCGGGGATGCCTCCTTGCTTGCTTACTCGGCAAAGATTGATGGTTTGCAGGCAAGTTCAGTGGTCTCCCTCAGGGTGCCCCTGTCCGAAATCGAGTCTGCGCCGAAGCGAATCGATACAGAAACCAATAAAGCTTTGGCGCTCTGTTCTGAGCGAATCAAGGACTACCACGAGCGGCAGTTAACCGCGCTCGGCAGGAGTTGGCAGTTTACGGATGATCTTGGCAACGTGTTAGGTCAAAGGGTTCAACCAATGCATCGGGTGGGGGTCTATGCGCCTGGCGGCAAGGCTTGTTATCCGTCGACGGTGTTGATGACGGCTATTCCTGCCAAGGTTGCAGGGGTCAATTCAATTGCACTAGCGGTGCCGGTTAGAGATGGGGACATTAATCCTGTGCTTTTGGCAGCGGCCCACTATGCGGGCGTCGATGAGATTTGGATGATGGGCGGGGCTCAAGCGATTGCGGCGCTGGCTTATGGCACTGAGTCGATAGAGCGGGTTGATAAAATCTGTGGGCCGGGTAATCAATACGTCACAGCAGCAAAAAAACACGTCTTCGGCGATGTGGGTATCGATATGCTGGCAGGGCCCTCAGAAGTGCTGGTGGTTGCCGATGAAAGAACGCCTGTTTCCTGGGTCGTAGCTGATCTGCTGGCTCAGGCCGAGCATGACGAACAAGCCCAGTCGATTGTCGTTTCCGAGAGTGAGTCGTTTTTAAACGCGGTTCAGGCTGAATTAGCCGCCGCCGTTTCGGAGCAGCCTCGCCGTGAAATTATCGAGTCGTCGCTGTCTACTCGGGGGATGTTGATTCACGCTGATTCAAGAGCGGCCCTCCTCCAGGTGGTCAACCAAGTTGCGCCGGAACATCTTGAGCTGGCGGTCGCCGAACCTGAAGCGCTCTTATCTGAGGTCCGGGCGGCGGGGGCTATTTTTGTAGGACAATATAGTCCTGAGGTTGTTGGCGATTACTCAGCAGGCCCAAGCCATGTTTTGCCCACGGGAGGCACTGCCCGATTCGCCTCGGCGCTGGGCGTTTATGACTTTCAGGTTAGACAATCTCTGATCGAGTGTAGGGTAGGCGGTGTTCAAGCGATTGCCAGCGCGGCGGCAATCCTTGCAGAGCAGGAAGGCCTTTACGCCCATGCCCAGTCAGCGCTCAAGCGTCTCGAAACGGACTGATCGTGAAAGACCTCGATGCTGCATTTGATGCAGTACTTCAAACACAGCAATTTGTGGACGACCCCGCACAACGAGCAGCCGTGGCAGCGCTCTCCTCTGTGACAAAAGCTCTGAAGACTCAGACAACTTCTCGCTGGCGGCTCAATTTCTGGCGATCACCGACTGTTGAGCCGGTCAGGGGACTCTATTTATGGGGCGGTGTGGGGCGGGGCAAAACCTTTCTCATGGATCTCTTTTATGAGTCTTTGACTGAGCCTAAAAAGCGGCGGGTTCACTTCTATCGGTTTATGAAACGCGTGCATGAGGAACTGGGCAGGCTACAAGGTCAGCCAA
>CAJYBS010000046.1 GCA_913064795.1 uncultured Gammaproteobacteria bacterium | reverse complement strand
AGACTCGAAGAGCATCGCCATCAGTTCGTCAAAAATCGGCTGGCTCATTCGCGTCCCTCGTGCACTCAGATTGAATCATCAAAACCGCTGCCTGATTTCAGTCGTTTTGGCGCGGTTGAGTTTGAATCCTTGCCTCGGATTCGAAAGGCTTCCGCCCGAAATTTGCACAGCAGTTGGCGCGCAATTCCCCATGTGACCCATTTCGACAGTGCCGATATCACAGACCTTGAGTCTTTTCGTGCCTCCTTGAACCAGGAGCGTAGCGGAACAAGCGCAAAAATTTCGCCTTTGGCGTTTATCATCAAGGCAGTGGTGCAAACCCTGAAGCAGTTTCCTCGTTTTAATTCGTCCTTAGACCCGAATTTTGAACATTGGGTGGTCAATCGCTGTTACAACATCGGAATGGTAGTAGAGACGCCGAATGGTTTGGTCGTGCCCAAGATCAAAGCAGCGGATGTGCTGTCTGTGTCGGCGCTGGCAGAGCAGGCAGCCAATTTGGCCGAGCAGGCCAGAAGTAAAAAATTGGCTCCCGATGCGATGCAGGGCACCACCTTTACCATCTCGAGTCTTGGCGGCATTGGCGGCACAGGGTTCACCCCGATCGTCAACAGCCCGGAAGTCGCGATCTTGGGGGTCGCTCGAATGCAAATTGAGCCTCGCTATATCAATGACGCGTTGGTCCCGCGAAAAATTCTACCCCTCGCTTTGAGTTACGATCATCGAGCGATCGACGGTGCTGAGGCTGCACGGTTTGTGGCTGAGCTTGCCCGTCAACTCAGTGACATTCGCTATCTATCGGTCTAAGGGCTATAGGGGGGGATTGATTCTCTAAGGCCTGGTCAAGGACCAAGGTGTGGGATTGATGGCTGTGAAATCGTTTAGACGAGGTGGTCCTTTTCCCAAAGCACTTCGGTGAGGTTTTGAACGTCTGCGATAGCGCGGCAGAGTACGAACAGATAATCGGAGAAGCGGTTTAAAAACTTAAGACCCTCTGGATTAATGGCCTCGACCTCGGATAAGGCAATGACGGCACGCTCGGCGCGCCGACACGTACTGCGAGCCACGTGGCATTGAGCAATCGAGACGGATCCGCCAGGGAGTATAAAATTCTCCAACGGCGAAAGGGGCTCGTTGAGTGCATCTAAATGAGTTTCAATGAGCCCAACATGCTCGGAGCGAATCAGCTCAAAACCTGGAATTGAAATCTCTCCCCCTAAGTCGAAAATTCGGTGCTGGCAGTACTTTAAAAAGGTAATCCATTGCGCTGCGGAGGAAGCCGATTCTTCAGGAAAATGATCTTTGCTTAAATGCTCGATCAACAAACCCAAATGTGCGTTGAGTTCATCAATGTCGCCCATGGCGGCAACCCTGGGGGAGTTTTTTTGTATTCTGCTGCCGTCGCCCAATCCGGTCTCACCCTGATCGCCAGTTCGGGTGTAAATTTTTGAGAGTCGATTGCCCATTACGCGTTCCTCTGAGGTATGGGGAGTGTACGTGAATCTGAAAGCATTTTCTCAATCTCAACCCGAAATTTATGTCACGCGCTTTAACTGGAGCGACGATTTAGGGGATACTGAGGGGTCAATCAGCAACCGAGGTGCAAGATGCCTTCATTTGATGTGGTTTCAGAAGTGGACTTACAAGAAGTTCATAACGCGGTGGACCAAGCCAATCGCGAGATATCAACCCGATACGACTTTCGAGGGGTGAATGCTGAATTTGAGCGCTTAGGGAACGAAATCAAATTAACTGCAGAAGCGGATATTCAACTCGATCAAATGCGGGATATTTTGAGAGAAAAGTTAATCAAGCGCTCTGTTGATCCGAGAGTAATGGAGGCGCTCGATCCGACGCCCAGGGGTAAATTACTTCATCAAGTCATCACTCTGCGTCAGGGGATTGAGAGCTTGTTAGCAAAAAAGATGGTGAAGATGGTGAAAGATAAAAAAACCAAAGTTCAAGCCGCGATTCAAGGTGATCAAGTCAGAATTACCGGTAAAAAGCGGGATGACTTGCAAGCCATTATGTCTGACTTTAAAGCAGCTGATTTTGAGATCCCGCTCCAGTTTCAGAACTTTAGGGATTAAAACCATTGACTGACTCAGGCGAGTCCTCTTGGCGGGAAGCGCTGCTGACTTATCGAAAGCCCGAAGTGCTGGCATTGGTGTTTCTTGGGTTTTCGGCGGGATTGCCCTACCTGCTGGTTTTTTCAACGCTGACAGCTTGGCTGCGCGATGAATCTGTCAGCCGCTCCGCGATCGGGTTTTTTGCCTGGGTCGGAATGATTTACTCGGTCAAAGTGATTTGGGCCCCCATTGTCGATAACTTAAAACTGCCTAGACTCCATGCAGTTTTTGGGCGTCGAAGAAGCTGGATGCTGCTGGCGCAATTTGGCATTGTTGCTGCCCTGCTGGGGATGAGTTGGGCGGGGCCTGAGCGATTGGCTTTGTTGTCTTTGCTAGCGGTGATGGTGGCATTTTCTTCTGCCACTCAAGATTTCGCGATCGATGCTTATCGGATTGAGGCCAGCGCCGTGGTGCACCAGGCCGCTTTGTCCGCGGGTTACATTTTAGGTTATCGAGTGGCGTTACTCGTTTCCGGCGCTGGGGCCTTGTATGCGGCTGAATATTTTGGCTGGGCAACCAGTTATCAATTGATGGCGGTTTTGGGGTGTGTTGGCGTCTTAACGACACTGATTATTCGGCGACCGGCTCGTGAACTGGAGGATCAGAACCAACCACTGACGGCCCCTGAGACGAGCATTAAGCGTCAAAGACTAAAATTCTCGCAGCTCTTCATCGAACCTATCTCGGATTTTTTTGGGCGTAACGGACGTTTTGCCTTGTTTCTTTTGACCTTTATTGCGGTCTATCGATTGAGCGACATCACCATGGGGATCATGGCGAATCCCTTCTATTTAGATATGGGGTATACCAAGATTGAGATTGCTAATATTGCCAAAGGTCTCGGATTTGGCTTGTCTTTGCTCGGCTCGTTTTTGGGCGGCCTTTTTGTGGTTCGTTTTGGACTTTTAAAGACGTTGTTGCTTGGCGCCATTTTGGTTGCGGCGACTAATTTAACGTTTGCTGGACTCGCATTGTTAGGTCCTGACTTGCTCCTGCTGGCGATTGTGATTGGTTTAGATAATCTCAGTGGCGGTATCGCAGCAACCAGTTTCATTGCGTACCTTTCTAGCCTCACGGATACGCGTTATACCGCGACGCAATATGCACTCTTTAGTTCTTTAATGACCTTGCCCGGCAAATTTACCAGCGGCTTTTCCGGTCTGGTGGTCGACGGCTTTGGATATTCCTATTTTTTCATCGGGACCGCTTGTCTGGGTTTGCCCGCCGTGATGATGGTGCTGATATTGATTCGGCGTCAGTTGCGAGGGCATTAAGGGCGCCATTGATGATCCTTCAAAAGGACCCTGCCGCCGCGTGGTTCGATGCCTTCGGCGATCAAGCGCGCCTGTTGAAGGTCAAAATTTGGGTTCGTGATACGGCCGCTGGCATTGACAACTCGGTGCCAGGGAAGCCGGGTTTCCCGCGGCAACCGACTGAGTAATTGTCCCACCCAGCGGGATTTTCCGGCTTGACCGGCCATGGCCGCGATCTGACCGTAAGTTGCTACCCGGCTCTCAGGAATGGCTGCGATAACCTGCCAAATGGCTTGTTGGCTCTCTTCAGTTGGGTGCATGCTCAACCTGTTTGAATCGCCCTGAACAGCGTAATTGATCGACTCGGCAGATGCCTTAGCACGTGAATTTCCGGCTATTTTGGCAGTCTGCTCTTGACTCTGCTAAAAGTGACCCTATTATTAGCAGTCCTTAGGGGAGAGTGCCAGAAAAGTCTTCAAAACGAGGCAGGTTCTGGAACAATTCGGGTTAATAGCGGGCTGATCATTGAGGTTAGCCATTTCTTAAATTGGGAGAACAGAATGAATATTCGTCCATTACAAGATCGAGTGGTCGTACGACGTCTGGAAGAAGAAACCAAGTCGGCTGGTGGAATCGTAATTCCTGGGTCCGCCGCAGAGAAGCCCTCTCAGGGCGAAGTCCTGGCGGTCGGTACAGGCAAGAAGTTAGATAATGGCTCGGTGCAGGCCGTCGACCTGAATGTCGGGGATAAGGTCCTTTTTGGTCAGTATGCTGGCAGCACCGTAAAGGTTGACGGAGAAGAATTGCTGGTTATGAGCGAAAGCGAAGTGTTCGGCGTTATTGAATAACAAACTCGCTTTCTCAATCACACGCAATCGATAGAACGACATAAGGAATAATAGATATGACAGCTAAAGACGTAAGGTTTGGTGATTCAGCTCGACAGCGAATGCTCAAAGGCGTGAATGTACTAGCAGACGCTGTAAAGGTAACACTCGGGCCCAAAGGCCGAAATGTAGTGCTTGATAAGTCTTTTGGTGCACCAACAGTGACCAAAGACGGTGTTTCAGTCGCCAAAGAAATCGAACTTAAAGACAAGTTTGAAAACATGGGCGCTCAAATGGTGAAGGAAGTGGCCTCGCAGACATCGGATGTCGCAGGAGATGGCACCACCACCGCAACCGTTTTGGCACAAGCGATTTTGAATGAAGGTTTGAAAGCTGTAGCCGCGGGCATGAACCCAATGGATTTAAAGCGTGGGATAGACCGCGCAGTCGCATCCGCGGTTGAGTCCGTCAAAGGACTTGCTGTCCCTTGTGCTGATCCCAAAGCCATTGCTCAGGTGGGCAGTGTGTCAGCCAACAGTGATACGCAGATCGGCGATATTCTTGCTGAAGCGATGGAGAAAGTTGGTAAAGAAGGGGTTATTACCGTCGAAGAAGGTTCTGGCTTAGAGAACGAACTGGACGTTGTTGAAGGGATGCAGTTCGACCGAGGCTATCTCTCTCCTTACTTCATCAATAACCAAGAGAATATGAGCGCTGAGCTTGAAGAGCCCTATTTGTTGTTGTTCGACAAAAAGATTTCTAATATCCGAGATCTTCTTCCGGTACTCGAAGCGGTCGCCAAGTCGAGTCGCCCTTTGATGATCATTTCAGAAGACGTTGAAGGCGAGGCATTGGCAACCTTGGTTGTTAACAACATGCGCGGCATTGTGAAAGTGGCTGCTGCGAAGGCGCCGGGCTTCGGTGACCGTCGTAAGGAAATGCTGCAGGACATCGCTATTTTGACCGGCGGTACAGTGATTTCCGAAGAAGTCGGTCTGTCACTCGAAGGCGCAACGCTAGAAGACCTCGGACAAGCTAAGCGTATTACGCTGACCAAGGAAAACACGACGATTGTTGATGGTTCTGGCGAATCAGGAGACATCGAAGCACGAGTGAAGCAAATTCGAGCGCAAATCGAAGAAACATCCTCAGATTACGACCGCGAAAAGCTGCAAGAGCGTGTTGCCAAGCTTGCTGGCGGCGTTGCAGTCATCAAAGTCGGTGCTGGCTCCGAAGTAGAAATGAAAGAGAAGAAGGCACGGGTGGAAGATGCTCTGCACTCGACTCGAGCAGCCGTTGAAGAAGGCATTGTTGCTGGTGGCGGCGTTGCACTGATTCGAGCGATTTCGGCGCTAGAAGGACTTGAAGGCGACAACGAAGACCAAAATGTGGG
Organism: uncultured Gammaproteobacteria bacterium; assembly: GCA_913064795.1. Lineage (GTDB taxonomy): Bacteria > Pseudomonadota > Gammaproteobacteria > Pseudomonadales > Azotimanducaceae > UBA9926. Next base: position 2,938 of record CAJYBS010000046.1, on the reverse strand, counting down.
AATCAACATTTGCCGTAAGGCGATGGAAGCACCGATCCGACAAATTGCGGAAAACGCTGGCGCTGAAGGGTCGGTTGTTGTCGATAAAGTGAAACAGCTCGAAGGTAACGAAGGTTTTAACGCAGCGAGCGGCGAATACGGGAATATGATCGAATTTGGTATTCCTGATCCCGCAAAGGTGACACGAACAGCGCTTCAGGCCGCTGCTTCTGTGGCAGGACTCATGATCACGACTGAGTGTATGGTCACCGATGTGGTTGAAGATAACCCTGCGCCTGCTGGTGGTGGTATGCCAGATATGGGCGGTATGGGCGGCATGGGCGGTATGGGCGGCATGATGTAGAAACTGCTCTGTCAAAAAAAAGCCCCGCATTCAGCGGGGTTTTTTTTGCCTGGAATATGGTCTAAAGCGCAGCCAACGGTTAAATTTGTTGAGATGAAGAACCGGTTTACTCTGCGCATTTCAGCCGAAGAGATGCAGCGTTATTATAAAGGGCATGCCAAAACCGTGGTTGTGCGAGCAGACAGCGGGCAAACCCTCCAGTTTTCAGCAGATCATTTACGGACGTTCGTTCAGCGCGATGGGGTAGCGGGCTGGTTCGAAATTGAATATGACGCCGCTGGGAAATTTGTCAGTCTAAACTGTTTAAAACGGTTGTAAGCTTCCAGCCATGAAGGCTTAAGTTTTAGGTAAATTTTGTTATAGTAAGGGTTACGGGCAAGGGGAATTCGCAAGGGTTCGTATTAACGCCTGGCTACCAAAAATCTGAGAGGAAAGCTATGGATATTCCACTATTTACTGAGTATGGACTGAACTACCTGTTTCGTTGGGGCCACATGTTATTCGGCGTCGTCTGGATTGGATTGCTCTATTATTTTAATTTTGTTCAAACAGAATATTTTAAGGAAGCAGAAGCTGATCATCGCTCCGGAGCGATCCAGAAGCTGGTTCCCCGCGCGTTGTGGTGGTTCCGTTGGGGTGCCGCGTTGACTTTCATTACCGGCCTGTATTTGCTTTGGAGACTCCACGGGGCGATGACCTACGACATCACTGTTGGCGCGACCCTGGGTACGCTGATGGCGATCAACGTGTGGTTTATCATTTGGCCCAATCAGAAAATTGTAATCGCTTCGGCGACGCAGGTTGCTGGCGGTGGTGAAGCGCTTCCAGAGGCGGCAGCGGCTGCTCCGAAAGCTGCGCTAGCGTCGCGAACCAATACGCTGTTCTCCGTACCCATGCTGTTCTTTATGGGTTCATCTGCCCATTTGCCAAGTGGCATGGTGACGGATGCGGCGGCCACCACCACAGCAAGTCTGGTGGTTGTGTTTGCGATTATTCTGTTGTTGCAAGTGAATGGAATGCGGGGCAAACAAGGTCCTCTGACTTCAGTTGTTGGCGTGATTCACTGTGGATTGGCTTTGACCGCTGTGCTTTATGGATGTATGCATCTGCTGTAAAAATTTTGCCAAATTGGCTTAGAATACGGGGCCTGATGGGCCCCGTTTTTTTTGGAAACCGCCAACATGACTGATGACAACAAAAATCTAGACGACCTGCCTTCGATTACTCCGGATGCTGAAGATGTCTCCTCGTATCGTCGAGGGTCTCGCACTGAGGCCCCAAAGCAGAGCAATTTCAATGGCATCTTGATGTTTGTCATTGTGATTATGATGCTTGTGATGGGGTTTGGTGGCTACGTGCTTTTTCAGGTGCAAAATAAGCTGGACGAAGCCAATGCCCAGTTAGTGCAAAGCGGCGCGAGTATTGATGAGCTGGAGAGCCGGCTCGCAGCGACAGGGTCGGATGTCTCAAAGACCTTTGAGACGATGCAAGCGCAATCGAATAAGAACGTCAGCGAAATCGACAAGCTCTGGGCGGTGGCTTATCGTCAAAATCGGCCAAAGATCGATCAAGTTGCTCTTGATCTGGAAACGGCAATCACAGGTTTTAAGGCTGAACTTGATCCAATCGCAGGTGCAGTATCGGGCGTCGGTGATCAATTTGATGCTTTAAACAAAGAGATGATTGGGCTCAAGCAGCTTGTGACGATGGACACCGAGGATCGAGCCACAGAACTGGCCCTGATTCGCCAGCAACTCCAAGACCAGACCGATACGCTAGAAACTTTGCGGCGAGAACTGGGAGTGGTGAAAAAGCAGTTGAGCGAGGCGAAAGAGGATATCCGGTCTAATCTAGAATATCGCGCCCGACATAATGGAGAAGTTCTAGAAATGAAAAAGCAGATCCAGCGGCTGGGCGACCTCCCGACGACGCCTGCATCCTAAACGCATTAATTAATCGTCTGCCCACTGACTCAACACACTGATCGCAACGGTTTGTCTTTGATAGCGCAAAATGACGCCATCTTCAGTGATTTGTTGCAGGGTTAATCCAGAGCCAAAACGATTGCCCTCTTTCAGGGGTTGGCCGTTGAGAACCACCCGACGAAGGCTCGCATCGTCCGCAAAGATATGGCTCGAAAATCGAATCGCAGCAATTTCTCGGGAGATAAGTTGTGGGATCGCATTTGCACCAACCGGGTTTTGAATCGGTGCGGAAGGCGAAGGCAGTCGCAACTGACTTTCTCTGCGCAACGCTGTCTCGGCATTGATAGGCTGTCGATTGTTTGTGCCGGTATTGCTCTGCCTTTGACTGTTAACGCGTGGTGGGGGCTTAGAGGTGGTCGGCTGCATAGAGATTGAGCCAGCATCGCGAGCCTCGGGTGCAACACTAAAAAAAATCCACCAGATCAGCAAAGCGATTAGATTGATTATCAACAATCCTATTCCGATCAATAGCAGAGGCCCTCGTCGAGTTTTTCGACCTTCGGAAGACTGATGGATTGTATTCAGCCCTGGCGTTCGGTGCTGCTTTTTTTCTTCTTCAGACTTATTGAGCGCATCAAGAATATAAGACATTACAAGCGTGCTCCGTTAA
>CAJYBS010000045.1 GCA_913064795.1 uncultured Gammaproteobacteria bacterium | reverse complement strand
TAGCCCCGGTCGCGGGTTCGCCGTTCACCGGTGGCGTGATCGAAAAAATACCATTGGGCGTGAACCAGAAGCATCGGCCTTGATCATCCATGTTGCCTTCAGGATGACCTAGAGCGCCGAGCACCGCGTCGTAAAACGTTTTGGAAGCGGGGATATCAGTCGCTCCGACCATAATGTGGCTATACATGCTTGTTCCTTGAGCATTGATGAAAGCCGATGATGCCATCGTTCACGGATCTCTCACAAGCACTATCTTTGGCAGGCTCGAAAGCAGAATTTGATGAATGATCAAAGGCTTGTTTGTTGACGCCATCGGGGGACCAGTAGCGGGTCCTCTCCTCATAGTGATCGAATCTCAGACTCAGCGTCAATCGTCATTGCACTGATTTGGTTGAATCAATCCAACCTCGAAGATGGTTACGCCAAATCCTGGTTTATTCAACGGACTTTAGTGATCCATCGATGCTGATCTTTGTATCAGAGCGAAGCGTACGCAAAGCAGGTATCATTCATTTTCGTCAGAAGGCGTGCTATGTGACGCTCTTTTCTTCAAAACCTGGTGGCCGATCGGGATCTGACTCAAAGTCGGCAGAGATAAAAATCACGCGATGAAATTTTCAAGAAATCTAAAGCTCCTAGTGATTGCTGCAATCAGCTTATCCTCGTTCGTGCTGGTGTATGCCACGTCAATTGATGCACCCTCGCAAGCATTGGTAGCTGAGGCAGCACAATCTGATGATCGGATCTTTGCGCCCGCCCGCATCAACGATAAGCGTCAGTTTTTGAATTTGGACCCCGAGCGCAGTTCAGGATCGGCGGCGGTACGCATCGCCTTTATGGTTCGGCGTTTTGGCACTTGGTTTCGCAGCGGCGCTGATGCGCCGAAGCGGGTCGATAATGATGGTGAATACTTAAAGCGCAATCGCTCAGAAGCGACGATCACCTGGGTTGGTCACGCGACGCTGCTCGTCCAAATGGACGGCATGAATTTTTTGACCGATCCGATTTGGTCAAATACTCCGAGTCCGGTGCCATTTGTTGGGCCGAGACGGTGGGTCGCGCCGGGTATCACACTGTCAGCGCTCCCGCCCATCGATTTTGTTGTGATCTCGCACAATCATTTTGATCACTTGGACCTCCCAACCCTTCGTGATCTTGCCGCTCTAAGAATAGAAACCGTCTTTTTAGTGCCGACGGGGAACGGCCAATTGTTACGCGACGCCGGGATCGAATCCGTGAGAGAAATGAACTGGGGTGATGTCCTGACCTTAAAGCATGTCACGGTTCATTGTCTGCCAACCCAGCATTGGAGCAAGCGCAGTCTTACCGACACGCGCAAATCACTCTGGGCCTCTTGGGCGGTTACCGGATCTGAAAAGAAGTTTTATTTTGCGGGTGATACGGGCTACTTTAGCGGGTTTGAAACAATCGGGGCGCGGTTAGGGCCCTTTGATCTGGCGGCTGTGCCGGTCGGTGCCTATGAGCCGACTGAAATGATGCAGGGATCCCATTTGAACCCAGAAGAGGCCGTCCAAGCAGCGCTGGATGTTCGTGCCAAAAGTGCAGTCGCGATACACTATGGGACCTTTGATCTTTCGGACGAACCTTTGAGCGATCCGCCAAAAAGATTTAAAGCGGCGGCCGCCAATGCAACCACTGGTGAGCTGGACGGCTGGACGTTAAACGTCGGAGAAACACGTCTTTTTTAAGGGTAATCTGCAGCGAGTGATTGCCTAGGACACAGATAAAAAGCAGAGGCAGCAAAAACTCAGACGCGCTGTACAAGCTGATCTTGAGCGCCTTACCTTCGAGATGCCTATGTCGCACCAAAAATCGTCGCACCAAAAATCCAACCTCCCCAAAAAAACCTGCGTCACCTGTGGGCTGGAGTTCGCCTGGCGCAAAAAATGGCGCAAAGACTGGGCAGCCGTCAAGTACTGCTCAGAACGGTGTCGGCGACAAAAGCAGTCTTGAAGTCATCAAGGCCGTAGCCATTTGGCGTGTCCAGCGCTTCTCTGGTTGGGTTGTCTTGGCCCGCGAAGACAATTTGCTTCGAGGGCGGTATGCTCGAGCAAGACAGCACCTCATTGCGGGTACTGATTGAACCGAGGAGGCGCTATGCTATTTTTGTTCTCGAAAGTCATGGTTACGGCTTTGGTGGTGGTTGCGGTCAGCGAGATTGCTCAGCGCAGCGACAAATGGGGAGGGCTGATCGCAGCCTTGCCGCTCACCACCTTCTTGATCATATCTTGGATGTATTTTGAGGGGGCGTCGGCAACGAAGATAGGGAACCACATGCGATTTACCCTTTTCTTTGTTCTGCCTACCTTGCCGATGTTTCTTGTTTTTCCCTATTTGATAGACCGTTTTGGTTTTCCGCTTGCACTGGTGGCGGCACTGGTGCTGACCAGCATGCTGATGTTTGGATTTAATGCTCTCTATGAGCAATTTGGGTTCAGAATTTTTTAGCGCCTTCCGATCGTCAGGGCGTTAAGGTGCCCGGTGCCTCCAGCCTGGGATGGGTTTTTCTTTTGATCTGAGGAGATTGTTTTATGAAGTACTCCGTCGCTTTTGCTTCGCAAACCGATTCATGGCGCTGGGTTCGTCGCGCCGAGGAACTTGGCTTTCATGCAGCTTGGTTTTATGACACCCAGTTGCTGAATCCAGATGTTTTCGTATGCATGGCGCTTGCGGCCCATGAAACCTCAACCATTCGTTTGGGAACCGGCGTTTTGGTGCCCTCAAATCGGATAGAGCCGGTAACGGCGAATGCGTTTGCAAGTTTGAATAAGATCGCTCCGGGCCGGATTGATTTTGGTGTGGGCACTGGGTTTACGGCGCGACGAACCATGGGGCTTGGAGCGATTCCACTGGCCAAGACTGAGGAATATATCCAACGTGTCAGGCAGCTGCTCAGAGGGGAAACGGTGGATTGGGAGTTTGAATCGAAGTCACGGAAAATCAGGTTTTTAAATCCCGATCTTGAGTTGATCAATCTTGAGGATGAGATTCCCCTGTGGTTTTCAGGCTTTGGTCCCAAGGCTAAAAAGCTGGTTGCCGATCTTAATGCCGGGTGGCTTAATTTTGGCGCGACAGGGGCCGAAGCTGCCTTACAAGAAATGCAGGCCATCTGGGCTGATGGCGGGCGCGATCCGGCGGCGCTCAAGTCCAACTTATTTTTCCTGGGTGCTGTGCTGACTGGTGACGATACGCGGGACACTGAAAAATTAATGGCTGAAGCGGCGCCTCTGACAGCGGTTATGTTTCACAACCTAGCCGATGAAGTGGGGGCGATGGGGGGCAAAAATTTACCCACAGGACCGCTCAGTAATCTTGTTGCGGAGTATCTCAAAGTCCATGACCAATACGCGCCCAGTGATGCCAAGTACTTGAGTAACCATCGGGGCCATCTGATGTTCGTCCGCCCTGATGAGAAGCATCTGAGTCCGGAGCTCGTTCGAAACACAACGATGAGTGGCACGATTGATGAGTTGGTAGAGACATTAAGCGAGTTGAAACGAGCAGGTTATAATGAAGTTACCATACAACTTGTGCATGGCCACGAGACGGCATTAGAGGAATGGGCCGAAGTTTTTAAGCGTATCCAATAACGTTGGCAATGAACGCTTAAGTTTTGAGCCCTTTACAACCCCCTTGCGGACAGTGGCTTCCTGCTTCTCGGATCATGTCAAAACTTTAAGGTGCAAACGTATCGTGGCTGCCTTGAGACACCTTAGGAAATCGCGGATCGGCCTTCCAAGGAATGACATCGGCGGTTGAGAATAACCATTCAAGGACTTGAGATTTGAGATCGCTGATGAGTTCTTTGTGATCGGATTGGCCAATGAGATTTTTTGTCTCGTTGGGGTCACCGGAGCGGTCATAGAGCTCGTCTGATTCGTAAAGCCGATAGATATAAGTGTATTGCTTGGTTCGCATCGCAATTGCTCGTCCGACCAAGCTGGGTTGTTCGTGCTGCAGATTGGCTTTATTGGCATATTCGCCTTTTGCCGCTTCAAGTAAGTTGAGTTCGTCGGATGCGAAGCCGCCCTCAGAGAAAGCAGCTTCTCGAATTGATGTCTTTGGGTCGGATAAAACATTGACCAAGGAACGACCGAAATGGGTATGGGTGACCTTGACGTCTGCCAGATCCAACAGGGTGGGCATGAGATCGACCATCTCTGTGAAGGTGGTTGCAGTCGTATTGGGTTTCACGCCGGGACCCGCAATGATAAGCGGATTCTGGAGCAGGGAGCGGTCGAGGCCAGATGGCCACTTTTCAACCAATCCGAAGTCACCCGCATATTCTCCGTGATCGGTGAAGTAGAGCACGAGGGTGTTGTCGGCCTCGCCGGTGCGTTGCAATGCCTCTAAGATACGTCCTAGTTGATGATCGACCCTGGAAATCATTGCGTAATAGACCCGCCGAATTTCCTGCCAGTCATCCTCAGTCAGGCGGTCAGTGCCGAGTTTTTGCCGCACCGCGTGATGAAATTGCGGCTTACCCGCTCCCGGTGCCTCGATTCGCTTGGGTAGGTCCCCTGGTGAATATAAATCGTACCATTGCCGTTCCACTTCAAATGGAAGATGCGGAAAGATTAGCGGCGCCCAGAGGCACCAGGGGCCCTTGGGTTTCTGAGAGAGCCAATCAATAGCGGTTCGAGTGCAGGCCTCATCAAAGTCGAGCCAGGTTTCTTCGCCCGGTCTTAAGCCGTGATAAAACGCATCGTACAGCGGCGAGCCAACTGGATGCTGAGGTCCCATCCCCATTTTTTTGGGCGGCGTCGTGAAGCCGCTGAAATGGGTTGAAAGCTCAGTCACCCCAGGTGCAAAGACGTCTCCCCGGGCGCCGGCCCAAGCCACCTGATAGCCGCCGTCTTTGAGGTAACGCAGGAGGTTCGGTTCGTGGGGTTGAATCAGGTGTGTAAGCGTGCGATGACCCCGCGTGTGGGGGTACCAGCCGGTCATGAAGTTGACCCGAGATGGACTACAGACGGGATGATTGACGTAGGCATTGGTGAACGTCATGCCCCTTCCGGCCAGGGCATCGATGTTTGGCGTTAAAATACTCGGATTGCCGAAGGCTCCGATGCAGTCAGCACGCTGTTGATCGGGCATGACCATCAGAATATTGGGTCTGGGCATCGTTCCTCCTTTGGGTCAGTCCTATGCGAGGGTAGAGCGGGATTGGTTGCGCGATGGGCTTCGGGGGCTAGCAGCGCGCGGTGGGTGCTCTCGGCTTAGAGCGGTTCCGAGGACGCGGCTCAGACGGTTATCAGCCTCACGAGGCAGCACGACGAGCTGCAAAAAAGAGCCAGATCCCGGTTACGGCGCTGATCAATGCGAGCACCGAAAAGAACTTCATCGGCCAGTTGTTGATGTCCTCTCTTGCCTGCCAGTCCATGATGTGTAAACCCCACATAAGATCCCAGATCCGCCATTGCAGCGAGCGGATCGCGACGACCTCCGAAGAATAAGGATTGATATAAACATTGTGCTCGGTATGGCTTTCATCGACCGCAATCACTCGATACAGGGGTAAGTCACGCCCTCGAAACTCATCCCCCGGTGTTTCCTCTGTTACAGTTTCAACACTGAGCGGGGTTAGGCGTGTATGAAGGTCGACAGCATTGAGGGCATCATCCGGTTCGAGCATGGCAACGGGATGCCCGGCTTGATCTAGATAGTCGGTGCCGCCGTCTCGGGTGACAACCACGATCGGTTGACTGAGTCGAGAGGCCAGTCTGACTCGGCGGGCCTCTTTGATCACCGAACTGAAAGCGCCGAGGTCCACGGTAATGGGTTGGCGTTTGATCACGTGTTCACCGCGAACTTCCTGTATCTTGTTAAAGGCGAAGAAGAGACCGGATGCCGTCCACAAGAGTAACTGTATCGATACCAGTAAGCTGATATAGCGATGACTGGTTCTGAGGAGTTTTCTCATCGTTTTAGGATTTGCAGTAATTCATTGACCTTTTCATCAAAGGCATTTTCCCCGTCTAACGACTCTTTTAGACAGGTTTCGAGATGGCGTTTGAGAATGTTGCCCTCAACTCGGGTCAGCGCGTTGCGTACTGCTTTGATTTGATTGAGGATATCGATGCAATATTGACCTTCGTCGATCATACTTTGCACGCCTCGCACTTGGCCCTCAATACGTTTTAAATTGGTGACTTGGTCTTGATGGCAGGGATGATTCATAGTTTAGAGTAACCTTGGAACGACATAGGTGAAAAAAGTTGCAAAGACGAAGAGCCCACAGGACGCATAATAGACGTTCAGCGACCGACGCCGCGTACGCAGGCAGGCTCTACCCAGCTCAGGGTCTGCAGGGCAGGGCATGCTTGCTGTTCGATAGTTAGTATAGCCTGCAACGATCAGCATGATCAGGGCGAAGCTCGTAATATGAATTTTGTAAATGGACAATGTGATTAAAAAAGGCATCGTCGACACAAGGCTTGCAAATGACGCGCCGGCCCCAAGGGCAACGAATAGAGCGGGCAAAGCGCAACAGATCAGCGTCGATGATGACGCGAACAGGGAAAATAGACTCGCTGTCTTGTGAGCTTCACTGGTTTGAATTTCCATGAATCGCTCAGACCTTTAAAACGGAAAGATCTACGGCCGTTTGCCCATTGTTTGTGATCTTGGTCTTGATGTCGTCGAAATTAATCTCTCGCTCTAGAACATAAGCAATCAAGACTTTACCCCTAGCCAAGTCGACGTCAATTCTGAGAACGGCAGGGTCTTTTTTGAACGTTTTTTCTATGCCGCGCGCACAAAAATCGCAGACCATGCCTTGGACGCTGACCACGGCGACTTGTGCGTCGCTCAATCCGTTCATGAAGGCATTGAACCTTTCCGGATCCGCATCGACGCTATCGGCCATTGGCATGTGGTGCTCGGCGTGTGAGTGATCTGAATGGTCACCGTGGGCTGTGTGCCCAGCCTTGGCGGTGCTTTGATCAGCTTGAGCAATTATTGAAAGACTGCTGCTCAATATAAAGAGCGCGGATAGGTAAAAAGAAAGTACTCGCATCATTTTTCTCCAGTTAGAATCGGAACATAAAGTGTAAATCCCAATGGGTCTTTTGACTGTATCCCATTTCGATCAACAGGTCGCCTTGATACAGTTTGAGAACCGGGTAGGTCTGCCAATGCCCATTGAGCGGATCGCGCTTTATTTTTGCCATGATCCAGGTGTGCAGGTCGCCATAATCACCAAGATATGGCGCCACCCCAAGTTGTACGGATTGTTCGTTAAAGTGCGTTTCTCCCAGTGCGGTTCGGCGCAAATTAAAGCCTGAAAACCATCGACGGGACTCCCAGTCGCCATGAAGGCTGTAGAAGTGGTTTTTAGGATCCTCGGGACTGACGCCGCCCGCCAGATAGAGATTCCTTTGGGACTGAGCTGTGTTCTTTCGATATAGCAGGTAGGTCATGCGGGCGAGCGAATAGGTCTCGTCAATTGTATAATCGTTAACGGTCTCAAGACCTACGGATAATTTATACGTTGGCGAGTAGTGATAGTAGAGAGAGTTTTGACGTGCATCATGACGCGCCATGAAGGTTGAGCCCCCCGGATAAGAAATGGGCCTAGCGTCGGAAAATCCGCTGATCACCACTAAGATGGTGGCAATTGAAAGTTTCAAGATACCCATGGGGGGTATATTAGCGTCAATCAAATCAAGATCAAAGGGGTTAAACATTGTCTCCGGCTTGGTCGTGATCGCCGTCATGACAATAATGCAACTGACCTGCATGCGATTAGCAGAAGTGTCATGATGCTTGAATGAGGGTTAAGGAGGTGCACGTGGAAAATCAGACGGCACGATACGGAGTCATTGGTGACGGTAGGCTGGCTCGGCACCTGAAATTTTGGCTCGGTCACAAGGGGCTCAGGGTCAAGCAGTGGTCGCGCGGTGATGACCTAGACATGACAAATCCAACGCTGGCGCTGGCTGAATGTGACAGGATTCTCCTTGCAATCAGTGATGATGCAATTGAACCCTTTATCCAGACCTGGCCTGAGCTGAAGGATAAAGTATTGATCCACTGTTCAGGTTCGTTAGTAACGCCAGCTGCCATCGGTGTGCATCCGCTTCAAACGTTTGGCGAAAGGTTATTTGAGCCTGCTCATTACGACGAAATTCCGATGATGCTTGATCAGGGTGCACCGCCTTTTGAACAGTTAATGCCAGGACTGGAAAATCCCCATTGCCGGATGAGACCCGAACAAAAAGCGTATTATCACGCCTTGTGTGTGTTGGCGTGTAGCGGTACTCAAATACTGTGGCGAGAGATGATGAGTGGGTTTGAACAGCTTGGGATTGACTCAGACTTTGCCGCTCCATTGCTTCGCAAAACCGCTGAAGATGCGCTGAGATCTTCGGGCGCGGACATAACCGGTCCTTTGTCCCGAAATGACATCGACACGCAAAGACGGAATCTAGATGCCTTGGGCGGAGACGCTTTGGCTGATGTCTATCGAGCACTCCAGACAACGTATCGAGAGAGGTCCAGAAACTCGAATTTGAAAGGATGATGGGTGGTCTTTGTGAGGCACT
>CAJYBS010000044.1 GCA_913064795.1 uncultured Gammaproteobacteria bacterium | reverse complement strand
AGCTTTGCACTAAGAGCTTTGCACTAAGAGCTTTGCACTAAGAGCTTTGCACTAAGAGCTTTGCACTAAAAATTTTGCACTAAAAGCTTTGCACTAAAAGCTTTGCACTAAAAGCTTTGCACTAAAAGCTTTGCACTAAGAGCATTCCACTAGTGCAGCACGGCGCTCAGCGCCTGCCACAACTCACGCTTTTTAATGAGCGTTTCAGACGTGCTCAAAATGCCGTTCATCAATATCGGAGCGGGTTGCCGAGTCTGACCGGCCTGGATCAATAGATTCGAAAATGGCCCACATTCACCAGCAAGCAATACCACAGGCGCGGGAAGCTCCTGCAACCAGCGCTGCGCACTTTCCACATCAACCATGGCGTCGTCCTGACTGCTGAAACGCTGCTCTTGCAATAGTGGTTGGGTCGCCATTCCATTCACCGCCATTCCAATATCATTCGACAAGCGCTCAAGCGCCTTAAAATCGTTTGGGGACAGCGGTTGATCAAAAATCACCAAGGTCGCCACGGTTCGATAGTTACGAATCCGCACGGTCCACTGAACAACTGCATCAAGATTACGGCGCGCCGGGACGACTGCGGCGGGTTGGGGGATTACGTTAGCCGTCTGTGTATTCGGCTCTGGTGATTGCGCCTCTGGCGACTGTCTCAGTCGAAAGCGCTCAATCCCGGCCTCCGCTAACCACCCAAGCGGCGTGTCAATCACTTCGACCTCTCATTTTTTTCATAACATTCAATCCCTTCTGCAACCGCAATCACATTCCCACCTCAGCAAGCAGGTTCCGGAGGACTTGCTGAGCCAATCGCGCAGCCAGTTCAAGACCTTGGAGGCTGGCTCAAATTTCCCCACCGCCCACCCTAGGTTAACGGTGCGGCGCCCATTACCCTTGAGCACGCTTGTTGCAATGCGCGTGTCTTAGAGTACTGCTAACCCTGTCCGCTGCATCTCCCAGTCACCTCCCAAGGAGAAAGGGCTCGGCTGCTGGCTATTTTGCACTCCTCGGATCAGGGGGCTTAGTGGTCCCTAAATTAAATTATAGCCTGCTCCGGGTAACAAAACTGGCTTTATGCCTGGTCTTTTGAGCGGCCAACGGGTACCACCGCAGCCGTCCTAGGGAACCCGCGCCCTGCTCCTGGGAAGACCATCAAAGACCCAACCCCAAATGGAAATGGCCTATCACACCCCCTGCACTAAGGCATCCCTGATTCTGAATCACCCTAGGCGCGATAGCCTGGCTCGCCGAAAGCACTGATGGAGGATGGGTCATAATGCCTCTCTAACCATCGTTGCAGAACCGGCCGAGAGTTAGTATTGTTTTTAGCATTGAAAATTAGAGTATCAATTTTGACCGCCGACGCACCCGCATTGAAATCAGCGTTAGACAATCGCTCTGATATCCAAAGCGCCAACGATTCATTCATGAGCTTCCTCAGCCAGCCCGGTTACTGGTGGACAGCCGCCGAAAAAATTGCCATCGCCGAGGAAAGCCGTCTGGCCAACCGGTGCGCGCTTTGCCAGAAAAAAAAAGCGGCTTTGTCTAGGGGCCAAATCCTCGGCCAGCATCCGCCGTCACCCCACCTTGGCGACGAGGTGATTGGGATTGTTCATCAGATCATTACCGATCAAGGCCGTATTACGCGAACTCAGCTGGACGCGCTGGAAGCTGATGGGTTATCAAGACTGGCCTATGTTGAACTTGTTGGTGTCGTGGTCTGTATTTTTAGTATTGATGAATTTCATCGTGCGCTGGACCTACCCTTACCTTCGCTACCCCACCCGAGACCAGGAAACCCTTCCCGAGACCAGCCGGCGACTCTGGAGCAAACCTCGGGCTTTGTGCCCATGATTCCAAGGTCCGGTTTGATGCCCGCCGATCAGGATCTGTGGCCGAAAGGGTTTGGGGCCAATGTCATTCGTGCACTCTCCGGCACACCGGATCTTGTAAGACAATGGAAGCGGATTGCGGGTGCGTTTTATTTACAGGTCGAAGAAATGGGCAACCTCGTCCAGGCTGATTCCAGACTTTTAAACAGAATGCAGATGGAACTGATCGCCGGGCGAGTGTCTGCAATAAACCAGTGCTTTTACTGAACCAATGCCCATGCATCGATGCTCCGTGCGAGCGCGCAAGCCACAGATACTCACATTGATTTAGATGCTTTGCTGGGCAATGAAAGCGCAGCTAATCTAGGTATTCCTCATGGCCAGGCTCTGCTCGCTTTTACTGAAGCCTTCATGTCTGGCGATCAACACCTTCTAGCATCCGCTAGACACAGTCTGCTGGAAGCGAGTTCTCCTGAGCTCGTTGTTGAGGCCGCAGGAGTCGCCGCAAACTTTCAGCGCATGGTGAGAATCGCTGACGCAACCGGCATCCCAGTCGATGACATGAGCGCCCCTGGGGGGATCGCCATCCGGGAGGCCTTGGGTCTTGCAGCCTTTGCGAGCGCGCAACATTCGCTGCAAACGTCGCATTAGGATGTATGAGAACATTCTGAACGCCACGCTCAAGTTCAATGTCCAATTCAATGCCCTTAGCCTACTCAGGGCGACGCGCGCCCAAAAAGCAGAAGCAACCCAAAAAGGCCGTCAACGCTAAAACCGTCAGACCAAGCTGATAGTCGCCATAATAATCCGCGAACAATCCTGCCACTAAGGGACCAAAAGACATTCCAAGCATTACGATGAGCGATGAAAATCCCATGATGGTTCCGAAGGAGGCTGCGCCAAAATAATCGGCTCGAAGTGCGACCATCAAAGGGCCCCGGATACCCCACGCCAAGCCATGGAGCACCGCAAACAAAACCACATCAACTTGGCTCGTTGCATAGGCCAATAGCAGCAACCCTCCGGTGTGAGCGACCATGCAAAGCACACAGATCCACCGTTTGTCAAAACGATCGCCCAAAACACCGCCCAGCAGTTGACCTACAAGCTGACAAGCGGTGACCAGCGTGACCATCAGCGCAGCACGACCCAACGAAAAATTGAGCCCCTCGGTCAGATGCGGCACCAGGTGCACCATCACTGCCGACACAGTCAATAAGGCCGACGCATGACCCAAGCTGATCAGCCAAAACGCAGGCGTTTTCATGGCCTGCCCCGCGGTCATGTCGGCTCGAATTTGCGCGTTCGGGTTAAGCGCAGGCAACACCCGGCCATCAGGCACGTCCCCGGAGGTTTCAGGGCGATGCCGAACGGCTTGGGCCATAGGGAGCCCCAGTAAGATCACAAGGAAGCCCGAATAAAACGCGGTGGCCCGCCAGCCAAAAGCCTCTAAAGCGAGCACCACCAGGGGCACGCACATCCCCCCCAAGGCATAACCGATTTGTGAAAAAGCAACCGCCTTGGCTCGATGACGATTGAACCAGCTCACAATGGAAACCATGACTGTGGCAAATCCACCTAAACTTGAGCCCAGAGCAATCACGGCGAAACACAGATAGAACTCTAACAACGTTTCAACCCGGCTGAACCCGATAAACCCCAGTCCAAAAAGGACGACGCCGATCTGAAGGATAATCCTCGGTCCGTACCGGTCCACGAGCCAGCCCTGAAGCGGTCCCAAAATACCACTTTCTATCCGAGTGAGCGCAAACGCGCCTGCAACAACAGTTTTACTCCAACCAAATTCCTGTTGAAGAAAGACCACATAAGCCCCATAGGACTGCATCCATAGGAGACTCGCGAGCATTTGCAGCCCCCCCGCTGCGGCCACGATATACCACCCATAGAAGAGCTGGCCAGTTGGCTTGAATGTCTCCCTCAGATTGACCAAAACGTGAGATATCAATTGCGGTGTCCGCTTTTAGCGCCATCAATGCGCTTAGGCTAGGGGTTTTAAATCAAAAGCGAAGATAATTTTGTTGCGCAGAATCGCTCAGTCAATGCTTCGATCACAAGTGTTTTGTTCGCGTTAACCAGCGATGAAGATGCTGCAGGATACGCCAAACCTTCGCCTCAAGATACATCGTTTCGTGCATCAAACTTGAGGGATTAATTAAGTTACGCACTCTGAGACTACAGGAAAGATCGCCGCAAACAACGTTTGATATCATTCGTCGTCCCCGGCTACCTGCCTCAGTGATCGTGAACATCGCAGTGCCCCCTGCGCTGTGGACGTGGTGACACAAGCTGCACAGTTCGAGCCGAACCCGCCGAGAGGGTCTCGCATGTCGGCGCAATACCACGCCTCGCAAACAACCATCCTTGGGAGACAGCGTCGCAATGTAACCAAGATGACCCGAGGGATGAACCCAGCCCAGAAAATCCAAATTAGACCAAACCACTTCTTTTAAGTCGGGAAGCACGAGCTCTTCAACTTCTCCAAAGCAATTCCGCAGGTCTGATTCCAATAACGCTTCCATGACCTAAAAATAAAACATCCCGATTGGAAATCCAACCCACCGACCCAACCGCTCCTTGGCACCTCCACAGAGTTCATACATACTGCAGTCTCGAAGAAATCCAGAGACCTAAGATGATCCAATTAACGCGCACAGACGACATTTTTGTATTGACCTTGGATGATGGTGAGAACCGATGGAATACGACCTTCGTTCGCGCTGTTGCTGACGCCCTCGATGAGGTCGAGGCCTCAAGCGGCCCCGCCGCCTTGGTCACGACGGGCAGTCACCCCAAGTTCTTCTCCAATGGGCTCGATCTTGATTGGCGGGGGTCCGAGGGCCCACATCCTGGAGGCGATCGAGAGGCCTTTGGCGAAGAATTTATGACGTTGATGGGTAGAATAATCACTTTGCCCGTTCCTACGATCTGTGCCATCAACGGCCATGCTTTTGGCGCCGGTTTTATGATGGCCTTATGCCACGATGTGCGCTTAATGCGCTCGGACCGCGGCTTTGCCTGCGCCAATGAGGTCGAAATCGGGATGGTCATTCCCGATGCTGAACTCGCTTTGTTTAAACACAAATTACCTGCAAACGTATTTTTCGAAACGGTCCAACTGGCTCGACGATGGACAGGGCCTGAAGCAGAATCAGCCGGCATTGTCAGTGCCGCCTGCGATCTTCCCGACTTACTCGATCAAGCCATGACTAAAGCCGGAGCGTTAGCGCACCTTGGCAAGAATCGAAAAGTCTATGGCACAATGAAAGAGCGCCTGTTTGGGACGAATGCATCGATCCAACAAGTCCATGGTGCCGCGCATCTACTGAAGAATGCGCATCACTAAAGGGTTCATGCTGACGGTCTAAACCGTGAATCAAGATACAGCTCGGGTCACGGACCCCTGCTTTCGATCTTCGTTGGCTTTGACTATGATGGGCGCTGGAACAGACTGCGGAACAACAGACGTCCTCCGGGAACAGTACGCACATTAAAGCGTGCTCGACTGAGCACCCACTGGGTACTTTGAGCGGCAACCAAAAGCTTTTATGGACGATAACTTGAGCCAGCGTTCCCGCGTAACGACCTAGGCCCGATTAACTGACTTGATGACACCTTATGAACTATAACCTCAGCGAAGACCAAGCCGCCTTTCAATCCGTGGCAAGACAGTTTTCTGATCGAGAGTTGGCACCGAATGCAGCAGAGTGGGATCGCCATAAAACCTTCCCAAAGGCGGTGATCGCTCGCGCCGGAGAGCTTGGATTCTGTGGCCTCTATTGTCCCGAAAGCGTCGGTGGCATGGGGCTTTCTCGTCTCGATGCCAGCATCATTCTCGAGCAGCTGGCCATGGGCTGCACCTCGACAACCGCCTACATCTCTATTCACAATATGGCAACGTGGATGATCGCGACGTTTGGCGATTCCACGCTGTCAGAGGCCCTTTGCCCGGACTTGATTGCGGGTAAAAAGTTGGCCAGCTATTGCCTAACAGAGCCCGGAGCCGGCTCTGATGCAGCCTCCATTAGGACCCAAGCGATCCTCCAAGGGGATCACTACGTCGTCAACGGCAGTAAAATGTTTATTTCAGGCGCCGGCGGAACCGATACCCTGGTCACTATGGTGAGAACCGGCGGAGCGGGCCCCAAAGGCATAACCTGCCTTGCCATCCCAGCGGATTTGCCAGGCATCGAATACGGCAATAACCTCGAGAAAATGGGCTGGAACAGTCAACCCACTCGGGAGATCACATTCGAGAACGTTAAAGTCCCTGTGACAAACCGGGTCGGTCAGGAGGGGGATGGATTCAAGATTGCCATGAAGGGTCTCGACGGAGGTCGAATTAATATTGCGACCTGTTCCATCGGTACTGCCCAGGCAGCCCTGAACCGATCAAAAGCCTACTTGCAGGAGCGCGAACAATTTGGTGAAGCCTTGGCTAACTTCCAAGCCCTCCAGTTCAAATTAGCCGACATGGCGACCGAGCTCGTTGCTGCCCGGCAAATGATTCGTCTTGCCGCATTTAAGGTGGATGCTCTCGATCCCGAGGCCACCGCCTACGCCGCGATGGCCAAACGCTTTGCAACCGATGCAGGGTTTCACATCTGCAACGAGGCCCTGCAGCTTCATGGCGGATACGGCTATATGCGCGAGTATCCCCTCGAACGTTACATTCGCGACAATCGCGTCCATCAAATCCTTGAGGGAACCAACGAGATTATGCGCGTCATCGTTGCACGACGATTGTTAGCCCTGGCTGATCTCGAAGCCATCACTTAAGGAGTCACAATGACCGACAAACTGAAATTCGAAATGCATGACAACACTGCGTTGATCACGATCGATAACCCAGCCGCCAACACTTGGGACAGCGACAATCTGCAGGCCCTAGAACAGCTCATCACTGAACTCAATGCCAACTCTGATTGCTATAGCCTTGTCATCACGGGTGCGGGGGAAAAGTTTTTTTCAGCCGGTGCCGATCTTAAAATGTTCGCTGATGGTGACCCGGAAAATGCGGATATCATCGGGAAGCATTTCCACGCGGCCTTTAAAGCGCTGACCCATTTTAGAGGCGTTTCTGTTGCTGCAATCAATGGTTACGCGATGGGCGGTGGTCTCGAATGTGCGATGTCCTGCGACATTAGGATCGCCGAGGCACAAGCAGTGATGGCGCTGCCTGAGGCGACCGTTGGACTGCTGCCCAGTGGCCTTGGCACACAGCATCTGCCTTGGCTCGTGGGAGAAGGCTGGGCGAAACGGATGATTTTATGTGGTGAGCGGATTGATGCCGAGACCGCTGCGCGGATCGGACTCGTTGAAGAAGTGGTTGGCAAGGGAGAAAGCCTTGAACGGGCGATGCAACTCGCGGCGCTAACCGCTAATCAAAGTCCGACCAGCGTCACCGCCTGTAAAAAATTGATTATGTCCGCACGCCACAAATCAATGCCCGACGCCTTCGATGACGAACGCACAGCCTTCGTGGATCTGTTCTCAACAAAGGATCAAAAAGAAGGTGTTAACGCATTTCTTGAAAAGAGATCACCTGAGTGGAGCAACGCCTGATGCCAGATCCAATCCTTGCGCGCACTGAGGATCTAGACGGTGGCATCAAACTTGGACGCATCACCCTCAATTCAGAGGCAACGCTCAACAGTTTGAGCCTTGAAATGATTGATCAGATCCAGAGCGCGCTCGACGATTGGCGACATGATCCAAACGTCATCGCTCTTTTTTTTGACGCAGCCGGGGACAAGGCCTTTTCCGCGGGCGGCGACATCCAAAACCTCTATCACGATATGATCGAAACCCCTGGGGGGCCCTGCACTTACTGCGAGGGCTTTTTTGAACGAGAATATCGGCTGGACTTTGATCTTCGCTGCTACCCAAAGCCCACGATCGCTTGGGGCCATGGCATCATTATGGGAGGCGGTCTCGGTATTTTCTCAGCCTGCCAACTAAGAATTGGCACCGAAACCACGCGAATGGCCATGCCGGAAATCACCATCGGGTTGTTTCCTGACGCTGGCGCGACCTACTCGTTCAGTCAGATAGATCCAGTTTGGGCACATTTTTTGGCACTGACCGGCGCCAGCATCAACGGTGAAGACGCAAAGTATATTGGTCTTCTTGATGCGCTGATTCCACACAGCCAAAAGGATCATTTCCTAAAAGGCCTCTCAAGCCTTTCTTCTGCTTCATTTACACTGTCCGAATTAGCCGTATTGGCACAGAACCTCCAGCCGCCCAAGAATGTCTTTCCCACCTCAAAGATTCGAGCACACGAACCGCTACTTAGAGATGCGCTCGAGACCACACTTCACTCTAGCAACCCCCTACAGACGTTTAGCGAACAGGTCGCTGATTGGCCGGATGAAAGCTGGCTCACACGGGCTCGCGCAGGCTTTCTGGGCGGCTCCCCCATTACAGCCGCTATTATTATCGAACAGTTTAAGCGGGCTAAGACAATGGATCTCAAATCCATGTTCCAGATGGAACTCAATATTGCGGTGGCGTGTAGCCGACAGGGGGAATTCAGCGAGGGGGTGCGGGCGCTACTCATCGATAAAGATGGGAACCCGAAATGGCAACACGCGATGGGGGCTGTGCCTGAAACAGTCATCGAGTCTCATTTCACCGATCACTGGCAGCAACATCCTCTGGCTGATCTCGAATGAAGGCACCTATTTTTTTAACACGATCGAACCTTAAGGAGTTG
>CAJYBS010000043.1 GCA_913064795.1 uncultured Gammaproteobacteria bacterium | reverse complement strand
CATTCAGAGTAATGCTTCCCCAGACGAACTGCTTGCTTACATCAGCGCCTACCCAAATGGGTTATTTGCCAATCTTGCAAAAATTAGACTGAGTTTACTTCAGACCGGCATCTCTTCAGCGGATCGGCTTCGCCCAGAAATCGCGCTGACTCCTGACCGGCGACAGTACATCGTTAAAGCGCCCACAGAGGTCAGAGAGGCACCGAATAATCAAACTAAAAGTGTCCTGCGCTTGAAAGCTGGGGCGACGGTTTTTGGGGTTGGCGTGGCCTCGATGCCTGAACCCTGGCTATCCATTGCAAGAGAAGGCGTAACACTGGGTTACGTCGCCCAGTCCTTACTAGAGCCCGCACCAACTCAGCCTACGACGAAGATTTTTGCAGGGGCAAACTCAGCACCACCAGCTGCATCGAAGGCGCTCGGTTCAGAGGCGCCCCCAGCTCCGAGCTTCAACGATCTCTTTAGTCAAACCTTAGACTCTCTTCTCGAGACCTCAGGCGACAATGAGTCCGTCACCGAAGAACCTCCGGCGAATATTGCTAAGCCCCTAGATCAACCCACACCCAATGATGCCGAGCTAACCTTACGCTCAAACGCCGGCTCAACCGTCGATCAATTCCCAGATCTTGAAGCCGAGAGTCCTCGAAAAAGGGCAGCGACGCTTGGCGCATCCATTTCTTCATCGGAGGCTCAATCATCACAAACAATTGAAACAGCTGGCCCACCCGAGACTAACTCGATCGAGCAACAAGACGTTGCAGTCTCTGCTCAGTCTAAACTGATCGAGATGCCGACAGAGCGCGAGTTACTGAACGCCCCATCAGCGCCAAGCCCAGAGAAACGCTTAAACGACTCCGGGGGAGAAAGAGCGCTCACAGCGACAGATTCCAACAAGCCCAAGGGCGATGAAAAAGATCCTCGTATTACCCCTAAGCAGTCAGAGCAGCGGGGAGCAAACCATCAAACTGTCAATACAAGCTCATTACCAGGCGCTCAATCCGATGCCGAGAAGAAGCTTAATCGCCCTCTAGAGAAGGGGGTCAGCCACGCTGATCAGCCCGCGGACCTGCCCAGTGATGGCCTGGTCAACGAACAACCCGTACCCGAAACAAAGTTAAACGAGCCGTCAGGCCAAGAAAATTGGAATCTTTCAAACCTTGATATTACTCAGCCGAAGCCGATCTCCAAGACGGAAGATCGTAATTTCACCGAATTTCTCAGGCGCTATTTGCTGTCAGCCGCTAATGGCAACCAGGATGCTCAGCTCTCTCTGGGGTACATGTACGAAACCGGCGAGCGAGTTGAGCAAGACGCCATCGAAGCCGAGCGGTGGTACACCAAGGCCGCCCAGCAAGATAACATTCAAGCGATCCTGAATCTGGCCAACCTCTTGATCACAAGCAGCGATCCTGATCGTCAATTATCAGCGATCAATTGGTATGAGAAGGCGGGTGAACTTGGTAACGCCGATGCTCAGGAGATCTTGGGCTATCAGTATCAGACCGGACAGATCATAGAAACCGACCTCGCCGTGGCTGCAGCTTGGTACTTGAAGGCAGCCAATCAAGAGCGGCCAGCGGCGCAAAACAATTTGGCACGCCTTTATCAGCTTGGCCAGGGTGTCGAAAAAGATCTGGACCAAGCCATTCACTGGTACGAAAGAGCCGCAGCGCTCGGAAGTGAAGCCGCTACAAACAATCTTAAAAAGCTACTCCCGTGAGATCAACGCTTGAGTCGATCGACTCGCGCCTCAGCTGCCTTAACATCAAGTGCTGCAGCCTTCTCATAAAATTCTAAGGCACGAACCCGGTCTTTCTCAACGCCTCGACCTCGATAGTAAAGCTCTGCCAGTTCATAAGTTGCAAGTGGATGGGATTGATCCGCCGCTTTTCGATACCAGTCAGCAGCAACCGTATAGTCGCGATTCAAACCCCGACCTGTTTTATAGCGGTCTCCCAGCTCTTTCTGAGCAGGCGGATGCTCCTGATCCGCAGCCGCTTTTATCCAACGAATCGCTTCACCAACATTTCTGCGATTATCACTCAGCCCTTGTTCTAAATATCGAGCGAGCAAGAGCTGCGCTTCAAAATGATTTTTTTCTGCCGCTTTGATCAACCACCGCTGGGCTGATTCAAAATCTGGCTTCCCCTTCTCAGTCAATCCGCCTGACTCATGAACGAGCGCAATGGTCAAGAATGCTGCACCGTATCCCGCCTCCAGAGCGACGGATAATTCAGCAACCGCATCGGAGTGACGCCCAGCTGCCAATAAGGCTCTGGCATATTGGATTTGAAAGCGGATGACCCGCGGAAAATCTCGAATTGCGTTGTTACAAACCGGTACTGCCTTGAGGTAGTCAATCTGACTAATTCCGACGCTCTGCGCACTAGGAGTCTCTGCAATGCCAGCGAGTTCATCGCATTCATGGGCATCGGGTACCGACGCTCTCAACGAATTACGAGTGGTCTGATTCACCAAAGAGGTCACCTCTAACCCATCTCGCACTTGAAAGACTGCAATGGCTTCACGGGTCGCTGTATCAAGCTCGCCCGACTGCGGCGTCTTAGGAAACCCTATCTGAAACAGCAAGGATTGAACTTCCCGAACTTTTAAAGTTTCAGCACGATCGATTGCCGCAGCTTGCTCGCGCTGCTCTTTTTTCTGCTGGAACTCTAGCGCCTGGGCCTCGGCTTCAGCTTTACTTCGGAGCGCCAACAGCAAATCGGTTGCTTCTTGATAGTACCGGCCCTCCCGACCCGCTTCGCTCAGATAGCGCAACAAACTGTTCTGAGCTCTTAGCGCGTTGCCTGTTTCATTCAGAGATCTGGCCTCTAAAAAGTACAATGCTGAGGGAATCTCAATACCCAGGGCCCGGATCTGAGGAATCAAATCAATGATTCCTACGTGATCGTCAACCCCAATCAACCGAGTCAACTCTGCCAACAAAAGGTCTGACTGAACTTCGACCGGCAGTTCGTTTGCCGGTGGATTTTGCGAGGCCAGCACCCCTGTCATCACCACCGCTTGCAACAATACAATGACTAAAACTCTCACCAACAGAGTCTCCCTTATATTTCTAACAATCTTATCTTTCTTGCGATCTTATATTTCTTGTCATCTTATCTTAACAGACTGTCTCAACAGCACGATCTTCAAGGAACACGCCATAGATCGCTGATTAAGCGCAGCATCATTGTGTGACGCACTGCTGTTGCTGCACAACAAGCTCCTGAGCCAACAGTTCAAGCTCCGAGGAATACTCACTCCGAGCCGAGAGCGCCCATTGATTGCTGAAATGCGTCCCGTTATCAACCCAAGGTCCTGTAAGGGATATCGACAGCATCACGGGACCCTCGGGAATTGTTGTCACGGCAACTCCCTCTATAGGGCTTGTGGTCAAGTTAAGCGCCGCACGGCTCACAGTACGGACAATTTTATTGTTCACTGGGCATTGGGGCTCAAAACTCGTGACGGCTTCTATCGTGATCAAACACGGTCCCGAGGATCCTACGCTATAGTCAACACGGAGGTTTCGCTCGCAGTCCGTCGACGCGGGTCTATACAGCCCAAGCGCTGGGGCAATGAGACTCCTTTCAGCCGAATAGCCACTGGCATCATTGTCTACGACGCCGGCTTGAGCGCGCTCATCGTCTCTTCCTTTCCCCAAAACCGAGTCAATTGATTCTTTAAGCATGGCTTCGATATCAATCCCCGCCCCTTTCGAGGACGGTGGCGAATTCCGGGCAATGCCTGACGAAGTGTCGTTCTGGGCAACAATGCGTTCTACATTGAACCCGGCGATCAGTCCCTCTGAAGCGAGAAGCGTCTTCGCTTCCGATTCCGGCAAGCAACGCCGTGCAGGGGAAACCAACCGACACAAGACTTGATCCCATCGCGGAGAAACCGCACTGGTAGCGACCTGTCCATCACCTAGACCTACTTCAAGGATCAGAGGTATGAAATAGAGCTCACCACCCGGCGCCTCGAAATATAGCGTCGCTTGGATTTGGGATCCTAAGCAGCGGGCTTCGACCGGGTCAGCCGCCAACCAATTGAAATCAGCGCTGATCAGAAGCTCATCAAAAGCTTCCACTAAACCAACTTCCAGCGCCGCTTGTTTGAGACTGCAACCTTGGATCAATGAGGGGCCGATGGTCAGTTGCGCCTGAAGATCGACAGCTAGAACTTGATTGGGGGACCCTAGAAGAAAAATAGCAGCCCACAACAACAGGGCCGAGCTCGCTTTAGGAGTAATTTTCTTCATCTCACAATCTCGATTTTAAGACTGACAGACAGATGGCCAGCAACCCATGCCAGCGCTCTAGGGCCCGCTGGTCTTGGGCTTGGCAGCGCTCATATCCATGAGTGCCTCGCTTTGATCCATTAAGTCTTCGAAGGCCGCATTAACCCCCAAATCCACGGACTCATTGACAAAGACTTGGGCGCGATAAAAACGACCGCCTCCCGCATTGATTACAACCCCGTTGGGCGCTTGCTCGCTGGTCATCAACAGGACCGCAGGACTCACCAACTTCGGGGCCGACGTCTCTGGCGGATTTTCAGGGTCGATTTCTCGCCCAGGGATCGTCGCTATCATCCGGGTCGCTGCTGCGGGCGCAAGCGTATTAACCCGAACGTTATTTTTGGCGCCTTCTAACGCCAGCACATTCATTAAACCAAGCATACCCATCTTGGCAGCGCCATAGTTCGCCTGGCCAAAATTTCCATAAATACCGGAACTGGAACTCGTCAAAACAACCCGACCATAGCCCTGGGCATTCATATGTGGCCAGGCTGCTCGAGTGACATAAGCCGTTCCTGAAAGGTGAACCTGCAAAACCAGGTCCCAATCAGCAAGGGTCATTTTTTTGAAGGAACGATCTCGCAGGATCCCGGCGTTGTTAACAAGAATATCAATGCGCCCAAAGGCATCGATTGCGGTCTGAATAATACTCTCCGCGCCCTCTGGATCAGAGACTGACGCCTTATTTGCCACTGCTTCGCAGCCCATTTCAGCGAGTTCCGCAACGACTGCATCTGCAGCATCTCCAGCACCACCGCCGTCAACATTGCCGCCTAAATCATTAATCACGACCTTTGCACCGCGTTTAGCATATTCAATGGCGTGGGCACGACCCAGGCCATTGCCCGCGCCGGTAATCACGACCACCTTGTTTTCAAATTCGCTGTTCTCAATGATGGGCATAGCTGCTTTCCTAAACTGATTCTGATGTTCTTAAGATTAACACGAACCGGTATAGGGATTGCGACCTTTAAGACGGACGGGTTATGTTCTAGGACACCTTAAGATGGACTCCCGGTCATGAAAGAAAAGGCGGTTTTCAAACTCTCTGCGGTGGACCAATGGATTGGACACCCGTTGGGCTCCAGTGATTGGGTGTTTATTGATCAAACCCAAGTCAACATTTTTGGGGAAATCAGTCGTTGGCGAACCCCCGGACACTGTGATCCTGAGTACGCCAAGACCACCCCCTATGGCGGCACCCTGATCCACGGGTTTCATGTCGTCAGCCTTCTTTCGCACTTCTTTCAAGCCTCCGGCTGCTGGCCAGAGGATGGTCACAACCCTTTGAATTATGGACTCGATAAAGTTCGAATACTAAAACCAATGGTCATCGGTGATGGAATACGATTGCGTTCTCACATGACCCTTCTTGAAGCCGTCCCGAAGGCGCGGAGCGAGTACCTACTTAAAGTTGCTCACGATATCGAGGTCGAAGGCATTGAGGGTTCCGCGGTCTATGCAGAGTATCTAACCTATTGGCATCCCAAAAAAACAGCCGACTAGAGGTTCACTAGGGACCCAAAATTAGACAACCTCACTCATCATGAAACTCAACGATCCATTCGCGGGGTTAAATGCTGGCGCCCACGGTTTTACGCCTCTCTAGTTCAGAGAAATCAAGGTCAAAAATGGGCCAAAACTGCAGTCTGAGGCGCCATCTCTAAATCGTTTTAAGTTTGGAAACTTGCATTGGGGTCACGGTTCCGCGTATTTTTGGCTTTCTCTGCGCCCCTGCAATTTTGATCCGGAGTTTATGATGAGTGAATCAACAGCGAACACAAAGCCACCTCTCATGCCGTCAGCCGCTGGCGCTGAAAATAAAACACCAATACCCCCCGCTGCCGAGGTTCCACTTGAAGACATTTTACCGGTCAACCCGAGACTGTTCAGCGAGAACCGTTGGCAGGAGTACTTTGAGCGCCTTCGAGCAGAAGATCCGGTCCATTTCAACGAAACCGAAATGGCCGGCAGGTTCTGGTCTCTAACGCGGTATGAGGACATCAAGCACGTCGATACAACTTGGTCCGATTTTTCATCGTCGAACGGCATCACCCTGGGCTTCCCCGTCGGCACCGAATTACCCGAAGGCGCGCTCAATGTATCGACTTTCATTGCAATGGACCCCCCCACGCACGACGTGCAACGAAAGACCGTGACCGGCGTCGTGGCGCCTAGAAATCTTGTCAACTTAGAACCGCTGATTCGAGAGCGGACTCGTCAAGTCTTGGACAATTTACCGGTTGACGAGCCCTTCGACTGGGTCGATACGGTTTCCATCGAACTCACCACAATGATGTTGGCGACTCTGTTTGATTTTCCATTCGAAGACCGAAGAAAACTCACCCGCTGGTCAGACATTACCTTTGCAATCCCGCAACCCGGAGGAATTATTGAATCGATGGAGCAACGCCGGGACGAGCTTATGGAATGTCTAGAGTACTTCATGCGCCTTAAAGCTGATCGCTTGGAAAATCCAGGTGACGATCTGGTTTCAATGCTTGCTCATGGCGCGGAGACCAAAGACATGCCACCCATGGAGTATTTAGGCAACCTCTTACTGCTCATTGTTGGCGGCAATGACACCACTCGAAACACCATGTCAGGCAGTATCTATGCTCTCAATACGTTCCCAGAGCAATTTCAGAAACTGACCGCGAATCCAGCTCTCATCCCCAACATGGTCGCAGAAGTCATCCGTTGGCAAACCCCGCTGGCCTACATGCGTCGAACAGCCACCCGTGACTGCACATTGGGCGGAAAATCGATTCTTGCCGGAGATCAACTGTTAATGTGGTATGTCTCGGGCAATCGCGATGCGTCGGTTTTTGAAAATGCAGATGCCTTCGACATTTCCAGGACCAATGCTCGCCAACACCTGTCGTTCGGATTTGGCATTCACCGCTGCATGGGGAATCGGTTAGCTGAACTCCAATTGCGAATCCTTTGGGAAGAGATTCTCGCTCGTTTTGAATCGATTGAGCTTCTTGAGGAGCCGACGAGAACACTCTCGTCGTTTGTTAAAGGCTACACCTCAATGCCGGTTCGCGTGACGCGAAAGTAAGCAATCACGCTACTGGCTAGCTCTAACTTTTGACCGGTGGGTTAACGCCCCCAGGCAGGGCTTAACCCCTCTTATCGCAACGAGCCCGCATCTGCCTCGATGATGACGGGTTAGGATTATTCGGCTTTAGGACGGTCACTTATCCTGCACAAATTAGAATGCGTTGGCCTTCAGCGAGCCCTCAAACCTTCGAGCCGATTCCGACTTTGGTTGGCCAAGAAAGCTTCAAATACTAGCGGAAGGCCTCATCCACAACTTCATCTAAGACATCGCAAGTTTCGGAGTGCGATCTGCCCTGTAGAGGCCCCAATGCTTTTCGGGCTCTAGGGGGTGCGCAGAACCCTTCCAGTTCTCGTCAAACGCTTCAAAATAGTAGATCAATACCTGAGCTTGCTCGCTCCACTGCATCAAGGCCTCGAAATAGCGGCGCTGGGCAGATTCGCTGACTTGCTGCGGCTCGATACCGCGACCATTTGAGGCTGTCGCCCAGCCGGCCTCAGTAATAATCACTTGGTGATCAGGATAGGCCATGGCAACGGACTGATAATTTGCAATGGTAAACTCGAGCCCCTCATCAACACTTTTGTGTTCCCAAACCGGGTAACTATGAATCGAAATAATGTCGAGGACTTCGGCTAGGGACGCCAATTCGAATTGCCAGGGCACGTAATTCTCACAAAAAGTGACGGGTTGAATCACCTGGCCCTTGAGGCGGTTCGCAAACTCTATTAGCCGTAATGTTGGGACTCGGTGGTCTGTCCAACTCACCGCCGCTTCGTTGCCAATCGATACGCAGACCACAATGTCAGAAAAAATTTGGCTCAGCCTAATGAGCTCAGCGATCTCAAAATCGTTGTGGCGCTGGTTTTCTTTTAACTGCCGCGAAGAGTAGACCCCACCCCACGGACAATCGGGATTGTCGACCTCCGCTGTCACATAAGCACCGAGCATGACCGTGAAGGTGAGTCCTTCATCGCGAATCACCTCGAGGACCGTTTGTGAATGCGCGTCGCTCGCATAGAGGCGAAGGGACTGCCAATCATCTTGTAGCAACAGCAAGTCTTCTTTAACTTCATCATACGACGGAAGAATACCGAGCTCGGGAGACTGCTCATTTCGATAACCGGAATAGCAGAGCCCTCGGACAACATCCAGACGAGGACGCATTACGAAGCCCTCGCAACAAACTTCGAACGCTCCGCCGAATCCCAGAGCCCCCAATGGGCACCCACATCACCCTCGTCACCTACTTTCCAAGATTCATCGAAAGAGGAAAAATAAAAAATCTCAATATTTTCGCTTTGCGACCAGTGCTGGGTATTCACGAAATAACGCAGGGCATTCAGCTTCGAAGGCAAGGCGGCATGCAGCGATTGACCCTGGGTTGGCCAACCAGTTTCTGCAA
>CAJYBS010000042.1 GCA_913064795.1 uncultured Gammaproteobacteria bacterium | reverse complement strand
CCGCAAAAGCGGATCAGACCGCGGTAAGCAGACCGAGATTCACGAGCAAGCATTACAAGAGCTCACCCAGTCCCTCAGCCTTGAGATCGCGCCAAATGTTCTCGATATTGAAGGAGAAACCCGGGAACTCACTGGCTCAGCCGAACGCCAATATAGCGCGTGGCGCGAAATCCTTGCTGACATTTATCGTGAAGAACGTGGCTTGAACCAAACTACTGAAGGTGCGTTGACCCCGTGAGCCCAACTTTTTCTGTGGGGGATCGGATCGTCGAGCGATTTACGCTGAGTGAGGCGATTCCGACACCGGATCGACAGTGGCCTCGTTGGGCGGCGGTTGACGCTGTCTCAGGCGACTGGGTCATGTTGACGACTATCGACAGAGGCGCCGCTCTGGAGCAACAGTTCCGAGACATCAGCACCCGGCTCAAGATGCTCAGCCATCCCCACATCAATCCGCACCTTGATTTTTGTGCCGACGCTTCAAATCTCTTCATTGTTGATGCGCTGCCAGATCGGTCGAACTGGGGGTCAAAAACGCGTCCCAGCAACGCCTTGCAACTTGAACCTCAGCCCCTGCTCGACGTCCTTGAGTTCAGCGAAGCCTTAGGTTTTTCAGTCACCAACTTTGATACCGATTGGATTTGGATCGATCAAAACGGCGAGCCCATCCTGTTGCTCTTAGGATGGCCTGACACAGCCATCCTGCGCGAGCGCATCCCGGCAGGCTCTGCCCTCAAAGGCCCAGCAGGCTTTGGTTCCTGGTTTTATCAATACTGTACCGGTGATGCACCCGAAGACGCCAGATCGATTGAGGAGCATCCTTCCCTAGCACCAGAATCTAAGCGTCTTGTCGCGCTTGCGCGTCTGAATTGGGACGACGCGTTTTCAGCATTAACTCGGGGCTATCAGCTACAGGAAACCCTCACCGAAGGGGGTACCGGGGTCTCAGCCCTTGAGGCCAAACCCTTTGACAAGATTAATCCCCAGCCGGTCTTCGAGATCCCAGCCCAAAGCCGGGTCGGAGAAACCGAATCAAGCCCAGACTCCAGCCACATCCGATTGTTGGTGGGTGGACTCTTGGTCATTGTTGCCGGATTTGTCTTTTTTGTGCTGCCCGGCCTCGTTACCCAACCTGAGGTTGAACCGCTCACAGAATTGAACACACCACTCCAAGCCACTACTCCAAACGCGCTAAGTCCAAGCCCGCTCTCCGTAGCAAAGGATAAGCTCGCCCGGGAAGAAGCACTGACACTTGCTGAGGCCCTGCTGCGAAAAATCATCCGCCTCGAAGACCTCGGCATGCGGCTCTGGGATCCAGAGCAACTGATGCAGATTAACGAAGCGGCGATCGCGGCGGATGAGGCCTACCGAGCGGAAAGTCATCAAATCGCTGTCACATCCTATCAAACGCTCATTGAGCGCCTTGAGACCGTCGAAGCAGAGCTACCCAATCTTCGAGTGCGATACGGGGCCATGGCTGAATCTGCTCTCGAGGACGTCAACGAGACTGAAACGCTGAAATATTGGGAAATCCTAGCCGCGCTCTCCCCTGAGGATACGGATATCCAGGCGCAATGGCGCCAGGTTCAATCCCTGCCCCAGATCAGCGCAATGATGATCGAAGCAGAACAACTTGTGCAGGCTGGACAGTCAACTAGCGCAATCAAACTGCTCACTGAGGCGTCCGAACTGTTTCCAGAGTGGACGCCCCCAGAGACCCGGCGCAGAAAAATCCAACTCGAGCTCGACACGATCGCCTTCCGAGCCTCAATGTCCGCCGGCTTTGCCCGCCTAAACGAGGAAAATTTTGATGCGGCTCGGCGAGCGTTTAAAACCGCAGCCAGACTCGCGCCCAACCGAGACAGCCCTGAAGAGGGCTTAGAACAGGTTCGCCAAGCACAATTAAAAAGCGAGACAAGCACGCGCTCACGGAATGCGGCAACCGCGGAATCAGCCGGACAATGGGCTGAGGCGCTCAAGATTTACAAAGAACTTTTGAGTCTCAATCCCGCGCTGACGACGCTTCAAGATCGTATCGCTGTCGTCGAGCGCCGAATAGCGCTTTCAGAGCAGCTCGATGCGCTGATCGAGGATCCCAGTCAATTGCAAAGTGACGAGCGATTAAAAGAGGCCAAAGCGTTGGTCATAGAAATCAGCAAATTAGCGCCGCCCATCGGCGATCTTAAAGCAAAGCTCCGCCCCCTTACTCGAGACATCATGAGTGCGCGACGCCCTGTGACGCTCAACCTGTCTTCTGACGGTTTGACCAACGCTACCGTCTTAAAAGTAGGACCCGAAGGGGTCTTAGGGTTATTTATGGAGACCTCGCTCCAACTAATCCCTGGGCGCTACGTGATCACAGGAAGCCGAAAAGGTTATGTCGATGTCCGCCATAATATCGAACTCAAGCCAGATGCGCCTGAGCTCACGCTGAGAGTCGCCTGCGAGGAGAAAATTCCTTGACAGATAATCTCGATCAAAACGAGACACTAGATCCGACCCGCTTTGACGCGCCGAGCCTTTCCCGTCAGCGAAGAAAGCGTTCACTCAGTCGAAGCACAATCATTATTTCAGGAGCACTTCTGATCATGCTGGTGCTGGGCTGGCATCTTTTTACAGCCCGGGCGGTGAGCTTGGTTTTCATTCCTTCAGCAACCACCCAGTCAGTGTCTGGTTGGTTGACCCTTCAGATTGGCGAACGCTATCTCTTAAGACCTGGCTCAGTCACCGTCGAAGCCACCCGGGAAGGCTACTATCCCTTCAAACAAGTGCTGCAAATTTCAGAGGAGGCCGAACAGGACATTGAACTCCCCTTGGAAAAGCTGCCGGGAAATTTAGACATCACCACGGGGGCCATCCAAGCGCGCATCGCCCTCGATGGCGCGCCCCGAGGCCTCACACCGATCACACTCACAAACGTTGCTGCAGGACGGCATGAGCTGCGGATTGAGGCGGAACGTTATCTTCCTTTTGAAGCATCCATTGATATCGAGGGCCTCGGGAAAACACAGACGCTCGTCCACGATCTGGTGCCTCGATGGGCCGATGTCACCCTCAGCAGTCGTCCGGAACAAGCGCAATTGACCGTTGATGGCAAACCCAGTGGCTTACTACCTCAAACCGCTGAGCTGATAGAGGGTTCGCGTCAACTGGTCATCTCCAAACCCGGTTATCAAAGCCAATCCATGGGTTTAAATCTGGTGCGCGGTGAATCAGTTACACTCCCTACCTTTGAACTCAAACCCGCCAATGGACTGATTCAGCTTGAGAGCGAGCCTTCTGGAGCCGTGGTGCAGGCCAATGGCGAGTACATTGGAGAGACTCCGCTCGACTACTCCCTCTCTCCTGAGCAACGCTACACTTTTGAGGTCAGCAAATCTGGCTATGAGCCTCAGCGAGAAACGCTATCGCTAAAGCCCACAGAGGTCAGAGCACTGACGTTGACGCTCAATCCGCGTTTAGGCCGGGTGATGCTAACGATCACGCCTGATGATGCCGAGCTCCGGGTTGACGGCATCCTTCAGCCTCTCAACAGAAGGAATCTGGATTTACCGGCACGACCTCAGACCCTGCTCATCAGTAAACCGGGCTATGCCAGCAGCGCTCAAATTATTACGCCTCAACCTGACTTTGAGCAGTCGCTGTCGATTACTCTGCTGACCGAAGCCGCCGCGGCATTGGCCCGAATCCCAGAAGAAATTGAAACATCGATCGGTTCTCGGCTGCGGCGAATTCTGCCCGGGGAAGTTGCCCTCGGTGCCCCTCGACGGGATCGAGGGGGTCGCGGGAATGAGGTCCAGCGAACCGTTAGATTGTCTAACCCTTACTATCTCGGCATAACCGAGATCACCAACGCGCAGTACGCCGCCTTTAATCCTAATCACAATCCAGGCGTTCTCGGCAGAACACGACTCACCACTGCCAATCGGCCGGTTGTGGGACTCTCATGGAAAGAGGCCATCGCTTTTTGCAATTGGCTCAGCGATCGAGAAAGTCTTCCTAGAGCCTATGAGGTCTCTGGTGACAGTTTCCGGCTGATCACACCGAGGACTGAGGGCTATCGCCTGCCGACCGAGGCCGAATGGGTGAGAGCCGGGCGCTATGCCGATGGCACGGGTCCATCGCGGTTTCCCTGGGGCGACGCTCTGCCACCGCCAGAGTCCTTTGCCAATCTGGCCGATAGCGCAGCGATGGGGCTGGCGCCAAACATCATTGCAGACTATGCCGATGGTTTCCGTGGGCCCGCCCCAGTGGGTCATTTCGAGGCCAATGCTCTGGGTATTTTCGATTTATCGGGCAATGTCGCCGAATGGACCCATGATCGATTTAGCACCGCCCGGAGTACGACGGTCGAAGTCGACTGGATGGGCCCTGAGACTGGTGAGGTTTTCGTCATTCGTGGGTCAAGCTTTCTCACCGGTACCTTCAGTGCCCTGCGCTGGGCCTACCGAGACTCTGGGCGAGAGGGACGACAGGATCTTGGCTTTCGATTGGCCCGGGACGTGTCCCGTGGTGACTGATGCTGGCTCTGTTAAGATGAGCCGTAAACCTCAATCTGTGGAGATCAGCAATGTCTGAGCTGAAGGTAATCTTGGCGATTGTACTCGCACTCAAGGTTGGTCTTTTGATGCCAGCGGCCCTTAGCGCAGCCCCTGAGCCTATCAATCAGACGCCCTCCTTAGAGAAAAAAGCGCCAGAGCGCCGCGCTCTGGAGACGCCCTCGAGTGCAGCCACTTCGGCGCCGGTTGAGCCAGGCCCTGGAGCGCAGGAATCCCTCACGGATCCAAATATCGGTCGGGCGCTCGAAGCATTTAAGCCCAGCGAATCGATCAGTGCAGATAATGCAGTGCCTTTCCCCGTTAATATTTAACCTCCAGGATATTTATGAAAAAGCTCCCTGCAGAATTTCTCTTCCAGTTAATCTCACTCCTAGTCGCCGTGCTGTTGGTACACGCAATCTATGTTGCCGTCGTTCGACCCAATGCCAATGCCATTCTCGAGGCCCAAGCGATCTTGATCAACGAGGATCCTGACTATGTTCCGGACCGCAGCGCCTTTGTGATTGTTAAAGATTTAGAACAAGAAGCCTGTTTTATTCTTATGTTGTGGGCCATGGCATTAATGGGCTCAAAGGCCCTGGAGAACCGTCGCGAGCGCCAGTTGTTCACAATTGAGTTGCTGCCTAGGGCACAAAGCAACAGCATTCTTCCCCAAGATACCCGGGAGTATGCCCGGCCCATTGAGGCCCTGACCGACGACCAGCAAAAGAGACTGTTACCCAGAACATTACTGACTGCTCTGCATCGATTTCGAGCCACGGCCAACATTCAAGATGTGGCTTATGCCGTGAGAAGCAACTGTGAATCGGCAAGCGAGCATCTCGATTCGGAGCTTTCGATGATTCGCTACATCGCTTGGGCCATTCCATCGATCGGATTTTTAGGAACGGTTCGTGGGATCGGGCAGGCCCTTGGTCAGGCGCACCAGGCGGCTCAAGGGGATATCGCTGGAGTCACCCAAAGCCTGGGGGTCGCCTTTAACTCGACCTTCGTTGCGCTGCTGATCAGTATCTTAATTATGTTTTTAATGCACCAACTCCAATTGGCTCAGGAACGCACCACCCAAGAAACAGAACATTACTGCGACCAGCGGCTGATTCGATTCTTACAGGTGTAACCGATGGGCATTCCGCTTTTAGAGATCAATGACATTCAGCTGCGTATCGGGCTTGACGGTACAGTCCTCGGTTCCGAGCCAGGCTGGGCGCTTTGTACGGATCCGCCCCTGCTTGGAGAAGCCGCTCGGGGGAAGGCACGCCGCCAACCGAGACTGGCTAACAGTCAGTTTTGGCATCACCTCACCACCGATCCAATGCCGGGTGCGACTGAAGCCGTGAGGCATCATGCGGATCTCGCCTTCCTTCAGCTCCAGCAATTACGCCAGTTTGCAACAGAGGGTCCCCTAGCCATTGCCATTCCAGCCCACTACGAGCGGGAAGACATGCAACTACTGCTGGGGTTAGCCGAGGCGGCAAACATCCAAATAAAAGCACTGATTGACCCCGGAGTCTTACTGGCGCAACTCGCGATGCCAGAGAGTGAGACGGTACTGTATCTGGACGCCAGTCTTTACGCCCTATCGATGACAACCATCACTCAGGGGGCTCACTTGCAGCGACTCAAAGCTCAGCTGATCCACAGCGCAGGTTATCAACACACCCTCGATCGGCTCGCCAGCGCCAGCGCAAGCCGGCTGATCCAGTCACATCGCTTTGATCCCATGCATCAAGCGGAGACCGAACAACAACTTTTCGACCAACTCTATGAACAGATCAACGCCTCAGAGGCCTTGGGAGAACCATTGGTGAGCCTCTATCACGACGCCGCGCAATACGACGTGCGATTGTCCGATGAGGATCTCCGAGCCGCATCGGCTGAAATGGTGCCAAGTCTTGTTAAAGGCATCAACGCTGCTGCAAGCGGCTCAACGGAAGTTCTCATCAGTCACCGAGCCGCCCGCTTATCTGGGCTTGCTCACGGGATATCTCTGATGCCAGGAATAACCTTGACCCCACTGTCTTCAATGGCACTTTTTGAGGTCTTCGACGCCTTTCAGGCAGACCTGCAGTCAAGTCAGGACATGCGCCAACTGATCTTGAGCCGCCGTAATCCCAAGGATCATCAGCAAGACTCAAAGCCAAGTTCCACCCCTCGCCTCCAACCAACCCACGTGCTTCAAAATGGCCTAGCGATCGCTTTAGAACGCTTCATCGAGCGCGACGACCTCGAGTTCACCCTCTCAAAAACAACCAAAACCGAGGACTGGCAAATCACTCCGGGCCAGCTTGCCCTATCGATTAATCAAAAAACCGTGACCTCGATACAACCCCTTATTGCGGGAGATATCGTGCAGGTTGGCCGCGAAACCTTTCAGTTTATCAAGGTTGGCTAACCTGTGGCCCGACGACGAGAAACCAATGTTTTCAGCCTCTCCTTCCTCGATATCATGTCGTGTGGATTTGGCGCCGTCATTCTGATTTACATCACCATCAATCATGGCACCGAGACCAGTGGCGTTCAGGTGGATGCCGAAACCATGGCTGAAGTCAAAAAAATTGAAGCCGTCATCGAAACTGAAACGGAAAATCAAGTCACCCTAAAAAATAGTCTGGCATTGGTGGATGAAC
Source organism: uncultured Gammaproteobacteria bacterium (assembly GCA_913064795.1). GTDB lineage: Bacteria > Pseudomonadota > Gammaproteobacteria > Pseudomonadales > Azotimanducaceae > UBA9926. The sequence goes on along the minus strand of CAJYBS010000042.1, from coordinate 1,705 downwards.
AGATCGAATCGACGGATCGAAATATCGCAGAGATCATCAAATCCATTGAGCAACTGACGCTCGAAATCACGACAAACCGTGATCTCAGCACCACTGATGTCGATGAAATCGAAGCGCTCAAGGCAGAACTCAAAGTTCTGCAGGAGGAGGCAGAAACCTTAAGCGCCAGCATCGATGCTGCAGAGGAGCAGGGACAATCCCTCAGGGCCGTCACCGGCGAGGGCGACCGTCAGTATCTGACAGGTCTGAATATGGGCGGACGCCATATCCTCGTGCTCCTTGATGCCTCAACCAGCATGCTCGATCAGACCATTGTTAACATTATCCGAAGGCGCAATCTCTCTCCAGCAGAGCAGCGCAGTAGCGAGAAGTGGCAACGCGGGCTTAGAACGGTTGAGTGGATTACCGCCAACATGCCGGCAACCGCGCGGTTCCAAATCGTGACCTTCGCAGAGGCGGCAACAGCGGTTGATCAAACATCCGACGGTCGATGGCTCAGCGCAGAGACGCCCCAAGCTCTTGAGAATGCGTTAAACCAGCTGGCTGACCTGACGCCAAATGGTGGAAGCAATTTACACGCTGCCTTCGGAGCGATCGAGAATTTAGATCCCTTGCCTGACAATGTATTTTTGATTACTGACGGCTTGCCGACCCAAGGGGTGAGGCCCGCAAAAGGGTCCCTGGTGTCCGCAAGGGATCGTTTGCAGCATTTCACCGATGCATTGACCACCTTAAATTTAACCGTGCCCATCAACGTTATTTTGCTTCCGATGGAAGGGGATCCTGTCGCCAGCCCTTCATTTTGGCGCTTGGCTCAAATCACCGGTGGCGCCTTTTTATCCCCCGCTCGAGATTGGCCATGAAGCGCAGGACCCGAGAGGTGGAGGGTATGAGCTTGTCATTCCTGGATGTGATCAGTTGCGGATTTGGCGCCCTCATTTTACTGCTGGTTTTAACCAAAGTTTTTGATCCGGTGATCTTTGACGAAACCCTCGAAGACCTCGACGGCTATCTCGCGCAGCTTGAGCAAACGCTGCTTGATCTTAAAGGCGAAACCCGCGACCTCAACCGCGACCTCCTCCGTCGTGAGGATCTTCAGGCTGAGAAGGTTGATGCCCTCACCCGTCTTGAAATTGAACAGCAAGAACTCAAAAGTGCAACCAGCGAGGAAGCGTTAGCGGCGGCATCAAAAGCAGCCATCAAGGCACAACTGGCTCGGGCAAAACAGTCTCTGACCGAAGAAATGCAGCAGTTATTGAAAGGCTACCAAAAAGCTGCGGACGATAATGTCATCGGCGGGATCCCCGTCGACAGCGAGTACGTCATCTTTATCATCGATACCTCCGGCAGTATGTTCAGTTATGCTTGGCCAATGGTGGTTCAAAAGTTGTCTGAAACGCTTGAGGTCTACCCCAACCTCAAAGGCATACAGGTCATGAACGACATGGGCAACTATGTCTTCGCCCAGGATGCGGGCCAATGGATACCGGACACACCGGCGCGCCGACGGGCAATTACCAGCAGGTTGAGGGATTGGAATGTATTCAGCAATTCGAGCCCAGTGGAAGGCATCACAAAAGCCATCGCGACCTTTTATCGTCCCGGCCGAAACATTTCTCTTTATGTCTTTAGCGACGAATTCACCGGTCGCTCGATTCAACAGGTGATTGAAACTGTCGACCGAATCAATCGCAGGGATGATGCG
>CAJYBS010000041.1 GCA_913064795.1 uncultured Gammaproteobacteria bacterium | reverse complement strand
CCATCTCGTCAGCCTTTGGTCGTACTTTGGCCAGTGACCTCGTCTCTAGTATTGCGGTGCCTCCAGCGGATAACAGTGCCATGGACGGGTTTGCTGTGCGTGCAGCGGAGATCGTCCCCGGAGTGCAGCTTTCCATCAGCCAAATCATTCCTGCAGGATCGCCCGGCGAGGGTTTGCGCAAAGGCACCGCCGCGAGAATCTTTACTGGCGGGCAGATGCCTGTCGGTGCCGATGCTGTGCTGATTCAAGAAGATGCCGACTTTACGCCTGACCATTTACTACCAAAAACCCCGGTCAGCATTGGCGAGAATGTTCGGCCGGCCGGTCAAGATATTGAGCAGGGTGCTGTGATCGCACGGTCCGGGCAGGTTTTAAAACCCGCAGACTTGAGTTTGATCGCAAGCGTAGGTATCTCTGAGCTCCGTGTGGTTAGAAGGCTCAAAGTCGCGATTTTGGCAACGGGTGATGAGTTGGTGGAGCCTTCCAAGCCATTGAGGCCAGGTCAAATCTACAATTCAAATCAAAAAGGATTGGCAGCAACGCTTGAACAAATGGGCTTGTCGGTGATTGATTTGGGTATCGTGAAAGATTCTCTTGAAGAGACCGTCGCAGCTTTTCGGACCGCAGCAGAGCAGGCGGACGTCATATTGAGCTCTGGGGGCGTCTCGGTTGGTGACCGAGATCATGTCAAAGCCGCTGTCGGTGAATTGGGCGAACTCTCAGTTTGGAAGCTTGCCATTAAACCAGGAAAACCGCTGGCTTTTGGACAGGTTTGTGGCAAACCGTTTTTTGGTTTACCTGGCAACCCGGTCTCGACGTTTGTGACGTTCCAAGTTCTAGCGCGACCTTTTTTAGACAGGATGCAAGGTCGTACAGTGGGCGGTCAGATTACTTGGCCGGGTCAATCGACATTCGAGTTTGAGGCCGGAGCCCGGCAAGAATATCTTCGTGTTCGAGCATGTCCAGGCCCGACGACAGTGGCGCTGGAACGGTTCAAGGAGCAGGGGTCTGGCGTTATGACGAGCCTTGCTTGGGCCAACGCGCTGGCTGTTGTTTCGCCCCATCAGCGGGTGAATGTGGGTGATACGCTGCCGTATCTTTTGATTGATGGTTAAATTGAGGTCATTGCGATGGGATTGTTGATCATTAGTTTGGTGTTTGGAGGGTTGACAGGCTGCCTTATCTGGCTGGCCTTTGGGTCTCAATTGCCGTTGAAACAGCCCGAAAAATGGTCGGTGATCAAAAATATTGCGAGTTACGCGCTGCTCTCTGGCGTGCTGATCTACGCGACCATTTTTTCGGTTGTCTAGTTGATGCAGTTTTCCATTGATATTAACTCGGTCAAAGGCTTCCTCGCACCGAAGGAGGGTGAGGCCTTGTTTAATCGGGGGATGGAGACGGCGGGGCTGGGTCCCTGTTTGGAAATTGGCAGTTATTGCGGAAAGTCTACGGTTTACCTAGGCGCAGCCTGCAAGGCCACCGACAACACCTTGTATGCCATTGACCACCATCGAGGCTCTGAAGAACACCAGAAGGGTGAGGCCTATCACGATCCGGCCCTGGTCGATGAACGGCTTGGGGTTTTCGACACGTTTGGCGCCTTTCGATTGACCCTTGCCCGCGCAGAGCTTGAGCGGAACGTCGTTCCCATTGTTGCCCCTTCAGAGGTTGCGGGCCGACACTGGAAAACGCCCCTTGGACTGGTCTTCATCGATGGTGGCCACAGTATGGAAGCGGCCATCACCGACTACGAGACTTGGTGTCCGCACTTGCTTAAAGGGGGCTTGCTGCTCATACATGACGTTTTCCCAGACCCCAGAGATGGGGGGCGACCGCCTTTTGAAATCTATCAACGCGCGCTCGCGAGCCGGAATTATGAAGACCTTGAGATGGTTGAAACTCTGGCAATTTTAAGAAAGTGTTAAACCATCCAGAGGCATTCAGGATCTGGCGATGTGCTCAATCATTCGATGTTAGTTGTTGGAGAAAAGGCCGTGAGCAGGGGTTTTTTGGGCCAAGGCATCGGCTGCCATTAAAACAACGCCTGCTGTCCAGGTGGTTCGTTCTTCAGGCCAAATGGCCTGATCTGGATAGACGTAGCCTGTCCAATAAGCGCCTTGATCATCTCTGAACTGGTGTATCCAACTGAAGACTTCAATGGCTCTGCTGTAATCCCCTACGGCGTTGAGGGCCATAACGAGTTCACAAGTTTCCGCAATGGTTACCCAAGGCTCATCATTGACACATCGGCAGCCGAGTTGATCGACAACAAATTGATCCCATCGCTGATTAAGACGATGGATGGCTGCGTCGCCCTTGATAGCGCCAGAAAGAACCGGGTAGAACCAATCCATTGAAAAGCGTGCTTTACTTTCCCAGGTGCGATCAAATGCTTCAGGGTGTTCTCTAAGCGCAATCCCAAGATTATCCCGGGTCAGCTGCAGTGCGTCCGAGGGATGGCCCAGTGCATCGCTGATTTTGATTGCGCTTCCTAGGCTATGGTAGATGGAGCTGCAACCGGTCACCAAGGCATCACGTTGAATGCCTTTTTCCGGGTCGATCGACCAAAAAATTTCGCCATGGTCGCCGCGCAGACTGAGGATTAAGTTCATCGCCCTTGAGATCATAGGCCAGTACTGCTCGAGCATCGCTCGATCCTCAGTGATCAGGTACAGGTGCCAAATTCCGGTTGCTGCATAGGCGACAAAATTCGTCTCGGTTCTTAAGTCGTTTTTCGAAGCATCAAAATGGTAGGAAGCATACCAACCCCCATCAGGATTTTGATGGCGTCTCAACCAATCATAGGCGTTCCGAGCGGCATCAATGTGGCCGCACACTGCAAGTCCCATGGCCGCCTCGATATGATCCCAAGGATCAATCATGCCCCCTTTGAACCATGGAATACTTCCGTCTTCTGCCTGTGTGTTTAGGATAAATTCAGCGGTCCTATCTAAATAATCCGTTGGAAACTGCCCTTTTCCGGTGTAGACCTGATTCATTGGGAGGGCTCAGTTGGTTTCGGGTCTGGATCCGTAACGGTGTAATACATGACGATGGATTTTCCTAAAATGGGATTGAGCAGACGCTCTAACCCACGTGAAATCCAAGGTTTTTGCATGAGATCCCAAACTAGAAAGCGATGATAGAGTTGGACGATGGGGTGCTGTGGGTCTGAACGCCAAAGCAGACATTTGAGCCACCAATAAGGTACATGCAAGGCGTGTGCTCGGTGGGTTTTGTAGCGCTTGAAATTCAAGCCTTCGATGGCCTGATTGAGTTCTGAGGCTGAAAATATCCGAACATGCCCCCCTTCAACCTCATGATAGGCGTCGGATAACTTCCAGCAGACCCATTCGGGGAAGGCAGCAGGAACACTGACAGCTAAAACCCCGCCGGGCCGGATCACGCGCTTGATTTCTCTCAAAAACGCGACGTAGTCCGGGATGTGCTCAAGAACCTCGGAACAGACGACTTTACTAAAGGTGTTGTCACGGAAAGGCAGTCGATCGCCTGTACCTTGGGTAAAACAAACGGGCAGGTGATCATCAGCATCTGTAAACGTAAAATCGGCCAGTCGTAAACTTGCGGTCCGCAAATCTCTTGCAGACAAGTCAAGTCCAACCGCTGTAATTGACTCGCCTAGGCCGAGGCTAATGGTGTGCCGTCCCTCACCGCAGCCCAAATCGAGCAATAGGTCCTGAGGCTGAAGACCCAAATACTGTTGATCGATGGTTTCAAGCGACATGGTTGAGCTCAACAACGTGTTGGTAGTGTTGGACAAACTGTTTAGCCGCAGTTTGCCACTGGAACTTTTCTTCGATTCTGGATCGTCCTAGCGCACCTTGGCGTACCATTTTGACAGGATCAGCAAGGAGCGCCAGGATAGCCTTTGCGAGCGCCCCAGCATCTGCCGGCGGCACCAAATCTCCCGCTCCGCCAATGACCTCTGGTAATGCGCCACCCGTGGTTGAAATCACGGGCACACCGCAGGCCATCGCTTCCCCTGCAGGAAAACCAAAACCTTCATAGATCGAGGGTACCACCGCGATGCTCGCTCGGGCGTACAAGGAGACCATTTCTTGATCAGAGACATCGGCGTGAAATTCGATGAAGTCCCGAAGAGCAAGCGCATCGATTAACTGTTCGGTCTCCCCCCCGGGCTTTAACCGGCCCAAAAGACACAGCTTGATCGTCGGGATTTCTTTAGCGACCAGCGCTAAAGCCTTTAACAAGTAATGAACGCCTTTGAGCGGCGCATCCGCGCTGGCGGTGGTCATCAATCGATTGGGTTCTCGCGGGATGCCGGGTAAAGGTTTGAACCGATCTAGATCGATCCCGTTATGCACTACTTTCAGGCTTTGGGCCGAGATCTCAAATGCGGCCGCAATGTCTTGGCGGGCAGCTTCGGACACTGTCACGAGATGTTCAAGTTCACGAATGACTTTCTTTTGCATTTTAAGAAATGAGTGCCAGCGCTTAATCAATAAACGCATCCCCCAGTGTCCTTCGGCAGACAGCGCGATTTCTAGATCCCTGGTAATTGGATGATGGATGGTTGTGATGACGGGATAACCTAGTTTTTGAAGGGTTAAAACCCCATAACTCAGGCTCTGGTTGTCATGAATAATGTCGTAATTGGGTTGATGGTCTTTAAAATATCGGACGAGTCGACGACCAAAGGTGTAGGGTTCGGGAAATCCACCGAATAAGGTATCGAAGTATTCGATGAGGTCGGTGAGTGAACCCAGATAGCCGCGTCTGAAAGCCCTGGCTTGATTGGCCTCGCCGTAGAGGTCTAAGCTCTCGATTTTAATCAGTCGGACGCTGGGGTCGAGCTGGGGATAGGGAGGGCCTGAAATGACGTCGACGCGATGGCCTTCTCGGACCAATGCGCGACTGAGGTGGCGCAGATAGACACCCTGGCCGCCACTGTAGGGGTTACTGCGATAACCCAGCAAGCAGATCTTCATGTTTTGTACCATCCTGCCTGAGTCTTTCCAGCGCGTTTATCTGTGTTCTGCATCAACTCAAACACATCATTGACGCGTTAAGCGGCTTTCTTTTGAGTCAATGTTGACTCAAATCCTCTTGTTTGGAGACGGGCAGAGGCAGTGAGTGATCGAGCTTTATCCTGCCTGCTGCTTAAGACCTCAAAAAGCGGGCCCTATAGTATAAATTTCGAACTGGAAAAGCGACTCTCCAGGCCGGCCTTGGTGAGGGGGATCGAGTTGGCCTGAGTGCTGTTTGAACTAAAATACTGAATAGGTATTATGTACATGAAATTTATTCAATTTAGAGCTTATGCTAGAACTAAGGCATCTCAAAACATTGTTGGCACTGCGCGAGACCGGTAGTTTGGTTGAAGCCGCCGAGCGGCTGTTTTTAACCCAGTCGGCTTTGTCCCATCAACTTAAAGATCTCGAGGATCGGTTAAATTGCACGCTGTTTGTCCGTAAAACCAAACCCCCAAGATTTACCAGTGCCGGGCGACGTTTGCTGGCGCTAGCTGATGAAGTCGTTCCAGAATTTAAGGCTGCGGAGAGAGATATCGCTAGGCTTTCTGATGGCGAAGCGGGCCGTCTTCATCTTTGCATTGAGTGTCACTCCTGTTTTCAGTGGTTGATCCCCTGTATTGAAACCTACCGAGCAAACTGGCCTGAAGTCGAGTTAGACCTCATGGGCGGATTTAGTTTCGCGCCTTTACCTGCGCTTGCCCGGGGAGATTTGGATCTTGTGATCACGTCAGACCCAGTGGATTTGCCTGGTGTTCACTATGAGCCTTTGTTTCATTACGAGGCGATGCTTGCGGTCTCTAATCGTCATGCTTTGAGTCAAAAGTCCTTTATTGAACCAGAAGAACTCAGCGATCAAACCTTGATTACTTATCCCGTGACGCGTGATCGGTTGGACATTTTTACCCAGTTTTTAGATCCCGCTGAAGTTGAGCCTCAAGCGATTCGGACGGCTGAATTGACACCGATGATGGTGCAACTGGTGGCAAGCGGAAGAGGCGTTGCTTGTCTGCCAAACTGGGCCCTCACCGAGTATTTGGCGAGTGAGTTGTTGTCAGCTAAAAAGCTCTCATCGAAAGGTCTGTGGTGTCAGCTCTACGCGGCAGTCCGAACCGAGCAACTTGATGCGCCCTACGTTGAAGACTTTTTGCAGACAGCGGTCAGCACCTGTTTTAAGCATCTCACCGGTATCAAGCGAATACGTGACAAAGAGGCGAGCACAATCTAGAACTAGATGTCTCCCTAGCGTGATGAGTGCTCTTTTGCTTGTGAACGCTGTGCTTGATTTCAAAAACCGATCGCCGAATTGCTCCCGAACGGCCGAGTTCAGTTTTTCGACCCTACCCACCGGAGAGTCCTCGAAGACCAAGGTGAGCCAGAGATGTGTCCTCGAGGATCATTTTCTATTCGTGTGCTGCAAGCAGGTCTCAGATCGGGTTGTCTGAACCAAAAAGCCATCAGAATCATGCTAAATATTAGGCTTAGAGCCGCGGTATTGAGGTCGTGGTTTAAGGAAACCCGCTCTGGTTCCAGAACCTATTTTTAGTTCCAGATACTCGTGACGAGGTTTTAATTCGTTAACAATAAAAAAGCCCCAAAATGCCAAGGCACTTTGGGGCTCTGTCTTAACGTATGGGAGCGGACTCCGAGTTAATTTAACTCGGAGGCTCCCTTGATAGACTGACTATTGATGGGATCACCTCCTTTGCGGTCAGGGTATTTAAAGGAGCGCTGGAGGTTCCCCCTGGTCAGAACGTCTGCGCATCAATGTTCACCGCCAAATTTAGGTGGAAAGCGTTGAGCTGTCAAAGAAAATTTTTTGGAAATGATGGGTTAGGGAACCAAAGTGGTTTCAGACCATCCTCCATTAATGAAATCAAACCGTTGGCGCAGGTGCGGCAATCCATCTTCGGTTAAATCAAGTCGCTCGATTTGCTCGAGTAGAATACGGATTCCGAGTGCGGCCGGGCTGGGTTGCAGTTCCTCGGGGGAGAGTTTCCGATTGATCTCGTCAAAGCGTTGTAGCAGGGCGTCCCGGGACGCCATCGTCGAGCTCTGTGGGGCTACCGTGTCATAAAAATAATCCAGCACTTTTGCTCGATGAGGTCGCTTGTGCCAATTATCTGTGATCGCGCTCGTGGGTAAGAGCTCAGCTTTGCCCGTGATGCGGTATTGAATGTTCAAAGTGGCGTACCAAAGTAAGACTTGGCATTGCGGGTTACTTTGCAGCTGTTCCCATTTTGGGCTGCTTGCATTGATAAACAGGGTAAGATCGGTGTCGTTAATCTCTCGAAGCACGAGCGTGCGCACTTGAGGTTGGCCCTGGGCATCGTTGGTTGCTAAAAAACAGACCGGCGCGTTGTTGTCTTTTGACTCAAAGGCTTCAATGCGATGTGCGCGGATTTCATCAATAATCGGGGTCACTCGACTGCTCCCCGCGGAAAATCCTTCGACGCGATCAACAGTGTTGACATATAAAGTGCGAGATTGATCCCGGTGGAGGCCAGAACACAATGGCCTGCAACCTGTTCGTGCCATTCGTAGTCGGTTTGAACCACGCTTTCAAGAATCAGATCATCCCGGCCATTGGCCTGAGCTCTCAGCAGACCATTGATGTACAGTTTTGCGTCGCCCGACGCCTCGTAATGGAGCGCGATGTGAGCGCCGCGATGCTCAACTTGGAGGATGGCGTTGGTCATGTTTGATGCTCTAAATACAGTGCGTTAAGCCTTATGGCGGCGGTCTCGAGATGAATGCAGGTGACAAGTGCGTTATCATTCGCGCCTTCGGCAATATACAGGGTGAAACAGATGAGTCAAATTGGACAAGCGAAAGCAGAGGTTGCTGAGATTGCGGCGGGGCTCAAAAAGTTGGGTCCGGATCGGGTAGTCGCTTTATCGACACACAAAGCGAAAGAACTGGTAGTCGAGCTCGAATCAAAAACGGCGCGTTTGATGGCGATCCTCGAAGGCGTGCCGGAATAATCTAACGCTCAATCTTGTGAGACGGGCTAACTGACTTAAAAAAGAATCTTTTTAGCGCTGCCGTTAAAGTTTCCGGGCGCGTGGCGTTGGCCAATCCAGTCTGCATCAAGGAATTCGCAAGGCTTGATCGACGGTTTTTTACCTCTTTTGGGCATCTGTATTGCATTACTCGCAATGATTCTTCTGGTCGTTGCTTTTTGCCAGCGCTGTGAGGTGTGTGGTTCGCTGTTATTTGGTTTTTCGGCGAACAAAGGCTTTAATCAAACATTGGCTGAGGCTTATCGAGTTTGTAAGTTTTGTGGTCACCAAAAGGTCACAGGAACTGTTGCAGCGGATGGTTCGGTGTTTTGGTTTGCCGGTGGGGTTGATAGCGGCGGAGGGGGCGGCGAATAATAAGTTGGCTCAATTGAAGCACAATGGTGCCCATTTGAGATCTAAAGCCCCCAATATCGAGCACTCTAAAGAAAAGTCGCCCCTGGCATTAGCCTGTTGGACCCAGCAGAAACACTAAAAGAGTTGCATAAAAGTTTTAGGCCTAGAACTCATTGAAGGGTCCCAAGACTTGTCTTTAAACATGATCCATAACAAAGGGAAGGGGTTGCATGGAGGTCAAAAGCGTCTCAGGTGCGATTGGGGGGGTGGTCTCAAATATTGATTTAACCCAGCCACTGACGTCAGCTGACTTAAGGTCGCTGCGTCAGGCGCTGCTTGATTATCAAGTACTTTTCTTTAGAGAACAGCCCATGATGCCTGCGCACCATTTGGCGCTCGCAACTGCTTTTGGCAAGCCGCAGCTACACGAGGCCTACCCCCATGTCAGCGGTTTCCCGGCGTTGACAGTCTTGGACAATGACCGAGAGAACCCTTCAAAAATAGAGGCTTGGCACACGGATATGACCTTCAGGGCTTGCCCGCCCCTGGGATCTATTTTGCATGGTATTAAGATCCCTTAGCGGGGTGGCGGCACGTTACTCG
>CAJYBS010000040.1 GCA_913064795.1 uncultured Gammaproteobacteria bacterium | reverse complement strand
TGCTCAAGGCCTCGGTTTTGATCTGATTGGGCTCGTTAGCTGTGATTTTAAGACCTTCACTGATGCGGGAGTCGATCGTATTGCGCGGTTGATCTCAGCAGATTTGGTCTGCTCAAACCAGAATACAAGGCTTATGGATTCGGTTCAGTTTCAAAGCTCAGCAGCGGTTGATCGTTGATAAACGCTTTCTCGATCGCAAGGGAAAAGTTCTCGCCATCATTTGCCCGTTGTTCAAACCGAATCAACATGAATTCGTAGTCTGGCGCTAGCCAGAGCGTTGTGTCTCTGCGCTCAGCATTAGAACGAATAATTTCAAAGGTGGCCACGGGTCCCAGCGGAGTTTGCAGCTGGATGCGACGTTTGACTGAGAAGTGATAATCCTTGATCTGGTCCTTGTCTTGGATTCGATATTTTAATTCATGGCCCAAAGCAATCTCGGGTCCTAAATTGAGAAGATCGGTTTGAAGTTGAAATTGATAGAGCAAACGGTCAGAGAGCGTTTGGTCGGGCAGGTTCCAAGTTTTTCCCGTGTCCAAGTTCGTCACCTGATGCTTCGGCCAGTCGAAATTGAGCCGCAAGCTTTTGTTTTTTCCAAGTCCCGTTCGGTCGTAGCGGTAAAATAGGGGTTGGGCCGTCCCAGCGGTCACCGTAAAATCGGACTGTTCGGTGAGCTTTGCAAAGATGCTCAACGCCGAAGACGCCAAAGTATAAAGGGTTTGTTCTGCTTGAGCGGTCACCGAAAACTCGCGTATTCCTGTGGCACTGATCGGTAACCCTTTGTAGTCCGCTTTATAGATCACCCTGAAAGGTTGGGGGATGACAGTTGCGGATGATGTCTCCAAGGCATTGGGGCTGCCTTTTACCGGCGATGCGACCGCTTTGCCCAATAGCTCCAGATTGAAGGGCCCTGACAAAAAGAGCTCGGAAACCAAAAGTGCTAAAGCAAAACAACCAGAAACTAACACGGCCGAAACAAATCGCCTCGAACCGATGCGCCTCGAGATTTTCAGTGCATTCGAAGATTGCCTAATCATAGAATGCCCATTGAGCAGAGCGTGGACCATCCAGGTGAAGCGGGTCGGTTCGGGAATGATCGAGCGGACCACGTTCAGGATGAGGAGGCCACTGGTTTAAAGGGGACAATCCTGCGACGGATCTAGGAAACGTGTAGACTGAAAGGGTAGCGGGCGTCAAAATAAGTCCATTGATTAGGGTCTATAAGATCAGAATGCAATTTGTGCGAAAAAGTTCCCGAAGTTTACTGATTTTCCTTGCCCTCGTCGCCCAATCGGCAAGCGCAGTGGTGGTCGAAGACTTGTATTTGGCATCTGTGATCACCCAGGGTCAGAGTGATTCCCAACGCCGCAAAGATGCGGCAGAGGGCCTACTTCAGGTGCTGGTTCGAGTCTCGGGTCGCGGCGATATTGCGTCGAATCCTATGATTTCCAGTGCCCTGCAAAAACCTGAATCCTACTATTCAGAATTCAGCTATGTTGATCAGCCACAGGATTTACCGTTTTTGGGTCAAACTGAGCTCGTAACTCAACCCGTTGACCCCTTAGAAACACAGCGACCCTCCCAGGTGATGCGAATCCGATTCGAACCGAGTTTGGTTTCGAAGTTACTGCGATCCGCGCAACTGCCGGTCTGGGGTAGCAATCGTCCCGCCGTATTGAGCTGGATGGCGATTCGCGAAGCCGATGGTCGGACGGTCATCGGAGCGGAAAGTCGTGTGCCCTTCGCCGAAGACGTCATACAGGCAGCCACCCAGCGCGGCGTGCCGTTACTCCTGCCGCTTTGGGATCTTGAAGATAGCCAAATGATCTCTTCCTCTGAAATCTGGGGTCGGTTCATGGATCGAATCGAATCCGCCTCCGAGCGATATTCCCCGGATAAAATTTTAGTGTTTCGCGCTGAATCTCCCTATAACAATGAGTGGCAGGGCGAGTGGTCTCTTGGCGAGGCTGGGCGCTGGCGGGGGGGGACGGTGTATGGATCAGATCAAAGCGAACTCGCGAAAGCACTGGTTGATGCGATCGCAACCGCCTTGAGTGAACAATACGGCGTTGGATCGATGCGTTCCGAGATGATGCTAACGGTTGAAGGAAGTACGAGTGCCGACCACTATGCGGCGGTTAGCCAGTATCTTGGGGGGTTGACCCAGATTGTCAGTGTTCAGCCTGTCCGGGTTTACTCCGATATTGTTGCGTTTAAGCTCCGCTCTGAGGGCGAGGTTCAGCAAATTGTGGACGTTATCGAATTGGATCGAAAATTGTCCCTTTTGCGTCAGGATGAAGGTACAGCAATGCTTTGGTATCGCTGGATACCTTAAAGGGTTGCGGCGCTAAAATTATCAACGCAGAAACGCTAGAATCACTAGACGACACGAAAAGCAATCAAGGAATCTCTGATTTGAGTATGCCATTTAAGATGTTTGTGATCGCGTGTTTGCTGCTCCTGGTTGGGGTTGCGGTGAACGCCTTGGCGCCGATCTTGACGCCGTTTCTGCTGGGCGCATTGCTTGCCTACTTAGGGGACCCCTGGGTCGACCGGCTGGAGTCTTGGCGGCTGAGTCGAGCTGTCAGCGCAACATTGGTCTTTGGCTGCATTGCACTGATTTTGATTCTGGGGTTAATGCTGGTTGTGCCTTTGGTATCGAAGGAGCTGGGCGAGCTGATGCTCAACCTTCCCGCGGCCCTGATCTGGCTACAAGCAACTGTTGCGCCCCTGATTTCAGATTGGACCGGTCTCGACCCGCTGACCCTTGATTTCAAACTGTTAGCCCAGAATTTTCTGGGTGAGTGGCAGCAATCGAGTGATCTGCTGGGCTATCTGTTGGGTCACATCAGTGCTTCTGGAATGGCATTTTTCGGTAGCTTGATGACCATTGCATTAACGCCGGTGGTGGCCTTTTATCTCATGCGTGATTGGGATGTGTTGGTTGCTCAAATTGACCGGCTGATTCCAACGGCCTCCCTTAATGTGGTGCGTAGTCTTTGCAAGGACAGTGATGAAATGCTTGCTGCGTTTATTCGTGGACAGTTTTTAGTGATGATCCTGCTTGGTGTGTTTTATGCAATTGGATTAACGTTTGTCGGTATTGAGATGGCGATTGTCATTGGCCTGGTTGCCGGGCTTGCGAGTATTGTGCCCTACTTAGGATTTGTGATTGGGCTTTTGCTGGCCGCTATTGCAGCGGCTTATCAGTTTCAGGATTGGATCCACCCAGCCTACGTTCTGGTTGTGTTTATTATTGGACAGGTGTTGGAGGGCTCGTTTTTGACCCCTTGGTTGGTCGGTGATCGCATTGGGCTTCATCCAGTGGCGGTCATTTTCGCGGTACTGGCCGGTGGTCAATTGTTTGGCTTTATCGGCATTTTGCTTGCTTTACCTGTGGCGGCGGTATTGATGGTGCTGGTTCGCTATGGTGTTACCGTTTATTTGCAAAGCAGTTTCTTCGAAGCTTCCAACCTTGAGGCCGAGGGGGTTGATCATTTGATGGATGCAACGGTCGGTTCAGAGCCGCAATGGAGCGCCGAGGAGGCGCAAGGCCAAAGCGGGGATGCAATGATTATCCAAGATCAAGACGCGGTAACTTCTGCAGCGCCAGAAGAGAAACCAGTTTGACAGCACAACTGATCTTTGATTTTCCTCGGTTAGGGCACTATTCCCTGGACCGCTTTGTTGGAGCCTTGGGAGAACAAGCACTGGCGGTGCGGGGCGAACCGCTTTGGATTTCCGGTGCTGCTGAATCAGGAAAATCCCATCTTCTACAAGGGCTCTGCCAGACCGTCGAGGCAGAGCAGGCGCGTGCGGTGTATTTGAACCTAGAGCCGACGCTCGATCCGGCGATTCTTAGGGATTTAGCAGCGTTTGACTTGGTTGCCCTTGATCAGCTCGATGCAGTGATCGGGCAGCCGGATTGGGAGTTGGCGCTTTTTGATTTGGATAATTCAGTTCGAGATCTTGGCGTTTCTTGGTTGGTCCTTGCCTCGGAGACGCCCTTACCCAAGATCTCTTTTCAGCTGGCTGATTTTGCCTCCCGAGCGCGGGCGATGCACTGGATGCAAACCGGCCAGTTGACCGATGATGAAAAGGTGGTGGTGCTCAAGCGAGTGGCTCAGGAAACCGGTTTTCAGCTGCCCGATGAAGTCCTGAGGTTTCTTTTGGACCGGGCGCCCAGAGAGATCGGTACCCTGATAGGTCTTCTGAATCGATTGGCTAAGGAAAGTCTCCGTGCCCAGAGGCGATTAACGGTACCGTTTCTCAAGCAAATATTGGAGTTGTAGCGGTGAGGGTTGCCTTTACCGGGGGAGGAACCGCTGGACATGTGACGCCCAATCTTGCTTTGATCGAACGATTACTTGAAGACAATGTAGACTGTTTCTATTTGGGTTCGAGCGTTGGGATTGAGTCACGGTTGCTAGAGGGGAGAAGTGTCACCTTTTGCGGCATCGCCTCAGGAAAACTTCGACGTTATTTCTCTTGGCAAAATTTTATCGATCCCTTCAAAGTGATTTGGGGGTTTTTCCAAGCCCTCGCCTATTTGTACCGAATCCAACCCGAGGTGCTATTTTCTAAGGGTGGATTTATAGCAGTCCCGGTCGTCTTTGCCGCTGGACTGCTGCGGATTCCCGTTATTATCCATGAATCTGATTTGACCCCAGGACTTGCCAATCGCCTGAGCGCGCCCCTGTCTGCCTGCGTTTGTCTGAACTTTGAGGCCTCGGTTCAGTATTTTCCGTCGCGAAAGTGCCAAGTCACAGGAACACCCTTGCGCGAAGGGCTTTTGCTGGCCGATGGGGTACGCGGTCGTGCCTGGCTACAGACGTTACGCAATGTTGATTCCAACACCCCGATCTTACTGGTCGCTGGAGGAAGTATGGGGTCGCAATCATTGAATCATTTGGTTCGACAGGATCTGGAGTCACTTTGCAGACGATTTTTTGTCGTGCACCTTGTCGGCCATGGAGGGATTGATGCTTCGCTTTCGGCGGATCAGAACTATCTACAGTTTGAATTTCTTGATCAGGAATTCGGAGACGTTTTGGCCGTTGCTGACCTTGTGGTTTCAAGAGCGGGTGCAAATGCGATCTATGAGCATGTGTCTTTCGGTAAGCCGCAGGTCTTGGTCCCCTTACCCGCCACTGCCAGTCGAGGTGATCAACTCGAAAACGCGGCTTTTTTTGAGCAACAGGGGTATGCCCTGGTCGCGCTTCAGGACTCGCTGAAACCGGGAGATTTGGCGGGCAGGGTCGAGGGTGCTTGGTCTGCTCGCGAATCAATGATGAAGGCGATGGAGCACTTTAAAAACTTCGACAGTGTGCAGTTGATCATTGATTTGATGCAGGGCTATGCGAAGGAGCGTTAGCGGCGTCTGTCAGGGCCTGTGGCCGCGGTGGTGACGCTCCCTGAAGCTGATTGGATTGACCCTACCAGCGGGCTTCTTGCATGCTCTTAAATTCCATGTCAGGTTGGGATGTCATGCTGAGAACTTCGAGCAGGGGAAAGCGATGAGAAAGACGGATGTGACGGAAGGTAAAAAGCGGCAGTGGAGCCAGCTGTGGCGGCACTGGTTGCTAGCGACCGTTGTCATGACCTGCACCAATTCTGGAGCCAACGCGCTGTCTGAGGCGCAGTTACAGCTTTTGGCAGATTTAAGCGCTGAGCAGGCTCAATTCGCAGATATTGCGATGCAGATTTGGGATTATGCTGAAGTGGGCTATCAGGAGCATCAAAGTAGCAAGCTGCTGCAAGAAACGCTGAAATCAGCAGGGTTTGAAGTTGAAGCTGGACTCGCCGGGATGCCAACGGCCTTTGTTGCCAGCTATGGTCAGGGTGAACCTGTGATCGGGATCCTCGCAGAGTTTGACGCCTTGCCTGGCTTGTCTCAGGCAGCTGTGCCTCAGCGAGAAATCGTCGAACATCAACAGGCCGGTCATGCCTGCGGCCACCATTTGTTTGGCGCTGGGTCAACCGCGGCTGGGATCGCGGTCAGCCGCTGGCTAGCCAAACACGAGCGGTCTGGGACTATTCGCGTTTATGGCACGCCCGCGGAAGAGGGTGGGTCAGGCAAAGTGTATCTTGTTCGCGAAGGGTATTTTGATGACGTCGATACAGTCCTTCATTGGCACGCATCTGACCGAAATGCTGCAAATGCAGGGACTACCTTGGCCAATAAATCTGCGAGGGTCAGATTTTACGGTCAGTCCTCTCATGCTGCCGCGGCACCCGAGCGAGGGCGTTCTGCGCTCGACGGGGTTGAGGCTATGAACTATATGGTCAATTTGCTGCGCGAGCATGTGCCCGAGAGCACTCGAATTCACTACGTGATCACCCACGGTGGGCTAGCGCCCAATGTTGTGCCCGATTTTGCAGAAGTTTATTACTATGTGCGCCATCCCCAGGCGAGCGAGCTTGCTGAAATTTGGGCGCGGGTGATGAGCGCCGCGGAAGCTGCTGCACTCGGTACATCGACCGAGGTTCGTGTCGAAACCATGCATGGCAATCACTCCATGTTGCCGAATGAAACCTTGGCGAAGGTAATGCATCGCAATCTCTCTTTGGTTGGCGGGTACACCATGACGAGTGATGAACTTCTGTTTGCACAGGAACTTGAACAATCCTTTGGCCGGAAAGAGAGCTTACTGGGTCTGGAGTCAAAAATTTTACCCTTTGGCTTTGATCGTGGGAAAGGCTCCACCGACGTCGGTGATGTGAGTTGGATGGTGCCGACAGCAGGGCTCAATACGGCGACCTGGGTTCCGGGTACATCAGCGCACAGTTGGCAGGCGATTGCGGCAGGGGGAATGAGCATCGGAATCAAAGGCATGATGATTGCGGCAAAGACCCTAGCGCTAACGACCCAGACGCTGATGATGAATCCTGATCTTACCCAGCAGGCTGAGGACGAGATGATCCAGCGTCGTGGGCGAGACTTTGTTTATCGGCCGCTGCTCGGTGATCGCGACCCGCCCCTAAATTACCGGAACACTCAAAAACCCTAGTAAAGGAAAATGTATCGTCTCAACGATTGATTTTCTTACCTATAGTGTTATAGTTATGTACAACACTATAGTCAAACACAGACTTAAAGCTCAGCATGAACAGATCGCCGCCGGCGTCAACGAACAGCCGGTTGAGGTCTGCCGGTCAGCAAACTGAGTCTTCAGACAGGCGCGGCGCCGGTTGGCTGGGTGCAAGAGCCATGGGCGCAACCATATCGAGGTCAGCAGTGAATGAAAATCATCTGGAACGATCGGGAACCCATCTATGTTCAGTTGTATCAGTATCTGGCTCGGCTGATTGTGGAACAGGTCATCGACGAGGGTGAAGCGCTTCCATCCGTGCGTGACATTGCGAGTGAGCAGCGGGTTAATCCCATAACAGTCTCACGAGCAATCCAGTTACTGGTGGATGACAACATTGTTGAGAAGCGACGCGGCCTGGGCATGTTTGTGATCGAGGGTGCGTCGGCGACCTTGAAGGCTCAATTACGACAAAACTTTTTGAGTGACGAATGGCCGAATATTCGCCGCCGAATTGACCTTCTTGGTCTTTCCGTTGAACAACTTTTAAAGGATACAGACCTATGAACTATGTCTCGGTGAAAGGATTGTCGAAACGCTTTTCGGATCAGTTAGTACTTGATCAGATTGATTTCGAAATCCCAAGGGGCTCGGTCGTGGGCTTGATTGGACCAAATGGTGCAGGTAAGACCACAACCCTCAAGGCACTGCTCGGGCTGACGGATCATGAGGGCTCGATCGACGTTCTTGGCTTTTCGCCGCGATCAGAGCGTCACAAAATGATGCAACATCTTGGGTTCATCTCAGATGTCGGAGTCTTGCCCCGCTGGATGAAAGTTTCGGAGGTGCTCGACTTCACCGCAGGCGTGCATTTGAATTTCGATCGTGGGAAGGCCGATGCGATTCTTGCGACGACCCAGATACGCAGCAGCGCGACTATAAAAACACTGTCTAAAGGTATGGTGACTCAGTTGCATTTGGCGCTGGTTTTGGCAATGGATGCGAAATTGTTGATTCTGGATGAACCGACCTTAGGGCTTGATATTGTCTATCGGAGCGAGTTTTACCAGAGAATCTTGGATGATTTTCTGCGCCAGGATCAAAGCCTTCTGATCAGTACCCATCAGGTTGAGGAAATAGAACATTTACTGACCCATTTGTTGTTCATTGATCACGGAAGAATTTGTCTCAACGCCTCAATGGATGACGTGTTTGACCGATTCTTGGCAGTTGAGGTGCCCTCAGAGCAGGTTGATGCGGCCATAAAACTTGAACCCATTTCTGAGCAATCGGGCTTGGGCGGTTCGGTGATGATTTTTGATGGTGTTTCAAGGGAACACCTTGAAGCGATTGGACCCGTGCGAGCGGTGCGAGTGGCAGAGTTGTTTGTGGCCATGGTCCAGCGCGATGAGAAGTCTAACATGTAATTTAGAATGCGCAGGGTCTGGAGGCAGCGTCTGGCCCTAGCCCAGTGATGACGGCCTGGCCATTATCCGTGGCCCCAGAGTCACCGATTGGATACCTTTGAAATCAATGTGTGAGCGTAACGGAGCAACAAATGACAACCATTAAGACCTTAAAACACCTGCTTCAAAGGGAGCTCTGGGAGCACACGTTGATTTGGAAGATTCCCCTTGGCCTCAGCCTGATGAATGGCTTGCTCGCCTTGGCCTCTGTCGTCCTTGGGCTCAACTATCTCGGTGTGGCTGATTTCAATGACTTTTCGATCAAATTTGAGGGAGGGGGGGAGTTAAGCCTTGGGGAAAACGACAGTGCGGAAGCTTTCTTTAAGTTTTTCTTGTTGGGATTTTTTTTGGTTGGCCAGCTGGTCGCGCTCAGCTATGTCCTGAGCGCCCTCTATCGTGAGCGAGAAGACCGGAGTGTCTTGTTCTGGAAATCTCTGCCCATCTCCGATCTGGAGGTGGTGTTGAGTAAGGCGATCGTAGGGCTCGTCATCATCCCCATCAGCTTTTGGCTTGCAAGTGTTTTCACGGCACTGCTGGTGACGTGCTTT
>CAJYBS010000039.1 GCA_913064795.1 uncultured Gammaproteobacteria bacterium | reverse complement strand
CTCTCCTCTGACAGCGACAACCTAGTGCTGCACAATGGACGCTTATTGGCCGCCGAGAGAGCCTTGAACGATGGCGACCGGGTCGAGGTTGGTAGCGTTTGTTTAAAATTTCGATTTTTTGATGAAGAGGATGAACGCTATCACGAGGCGTTGCGTCAGCTCGCAATCCGAGACGGATTGACTGAGCTCTATAATGCGCGTTTCTTCTTCGATGCGCTTCATAAGGAACACGAATATAGCTATCGAAAGCAGTCTTCCTTGGCCCTGCTGTTTATGGACATTGATCATTTTAAGTTGGTGAATGATCGGTTTGGTCACGCGTATGGTGATTTCGTTCTAAAGGAGCTTTCGAATCTTTTGGTCACTAAAATTAGAGGATACGATCTGCTCGCTCGTTACGGAGGCGAGGAATTCGTTTTCCTCGTTAGAGAAGAAACAGAGATAGCGGTTCACGAATTGGCACTGCGGATCTGTAAAGATGTTGAGGACCATGTGTTCAACCATGCGGGTGTTCGTGCGAAATTAACAGTGAGCATTGGTTACGTTTGGTGGGATGGCACTGATCGGTCCACCTCCGCGGAGGATCTTTTACGGATCGCAGATGACCATCTTTATTTGGCGAAAGAAGGTGGGCGCAACCGCGTTAGTCCTGAGCAGGTGTCCTTCAGCCAACGATCCCTTTAGCCCCGGCGAGTGCATCGTCAATCCCAAGACGTCGGTCAAAAATGCCGCGTTGAGGGATGATCGATTTTATGAGCCAAGTTTACGTGTCAATATAGATGGCTCCTGAAGCCCGCTTGAACATCATTCAATCAAATGGAATCGTCCTGTATGAGTCAAACTGTTGTTAAAGAACCAAGATCAATCAAACAAGTGCTTGGCCGCGTCCTGGTTTGGCTTCTCACCGCGGGATGCTTTTATCTCGTCTATGGGCGGACTGAACAAGCGGCGGCCAGAGAAGGCAAAACGCTATTCGATTTTGTAGCCGACTTCTTTGCTGGGGCCGATTGGTTGCTTTGGCTGAGTTGTATGATTCCTTATTCGATCTTTTTCTTTTTGGTTGACGCACATGCGACCTGGCGGGTGGTTCGGTGGTTTAACTCAAAACTCGTGCGATATGGCGATATGCTACCCATTCGGGCTAGCGCGTATATTTTATCTCTGGTGAATGAGCAAATTGGCAAAGGCGCAATGACCTTATATTTGTTGCGGCGACACGCGATTCCCGGATGGCAGGCGCTATCGAGCATGATTTTGTTGGGGATGGTGGAAATCTACCAACTATTGATTTTTTCCGCGGTTGGCGTCTTTTTGTACTACGATCTAGTGCTTGAGGCATCCAGTGTGATTCCATTGAATCAAATCCTAGTGACGGTATTCATTGTTGCGGGGTTGTACTTTCCACTGCACTTGATGATTTTTAGAAGCCCATGGTTTGCGAACTTCTCCTTAAGGGACCGGGATCTATTGACCGCTTTTAGGCAAGCCAGAGCATTGGATTATTTACTTGTCCTGCTCTGCAAAGCGCCCAACTTGATACTGGCGGTGGTGGTTTACACTGTGTCGCTTAATCTATTCGATGTGCCGGTCGAGTTCGGACAGATGCTGGCGTTTTTGCCGGTGATCTTTATTGCGGCGGCGCTGCCCCTGCCTTTTCATGCGGGAGCGTTGGTCCTTTGGACAGTTTTGTTTCCTGAATATCCGGAGGTTGGAATTTTCTCACTGGTGATGCACACATTCTTTGTTAGCTTTAATGCTGTCATCGGTTTAGTGTTTTTGCCGACGGCTAATCGACAACTGTTTGATGAAGCGAAAACGTGAATTGCAATTCAATGGTTCAGCGATCGTCTGAGTCGGTCGGCCATTGAAAGGGTCGTTGTGATCACAAGCAATACTTCAGTCACCCTGATGAGTGGTGACCAGAATTGATGGTTGGGATCGAGCAATTTAGATAGAACCAGGGCGCCTGAGAAAAGAAAGTAGCCTATACCGTTGTAGCGACCAAGACGGCGGGCGACCATGGATCGCCCAGGATGAGCATTAGAGGCGAGCGTATATTGGAAAAATGCGAGTGCCGTTAGCATCGGAAGGACCACTGAGATCGCACCGGCCCAGGCAAAGCAGCCCATGGTGATAATGACGAAAGTCGCATCAGCACTATGGTCTAGGAGACCACCGAGTGCGGAAGTGGTCTTGAGCCTTCGAGCCGCATAGCCGTCAAGCAGATCAGTGGTCACGGCGAGAACAAACACAGCGGCACAGAGATCCCATTGGCGCTCAAAAATAGACCAGGCCATCGGTAGGGACATCAAAAACCGGCTGGCGCTGAGTAAGTTTGGAAGAGAATTTATCGCTCGGATCGATGTCACAATTCATTCGTCTTATGATGCAAGAGCATTTTACCAGATTTCTTGGGTAAGCAAGGGATCACCACTGACATAACGATGGTGCGACATTTGATGATGAGAAAAATAGGCCAGTTGGATTGGCGGATGCCTTATATGAAAGTCCTTGCAGGCGCTTTACTGTGGGCCCTTTTGACGGGTATTGGACCCTTCGAGCGATGGCCCGGGGGGCGATTGGCCGGACCGGTTCAGGATCAAGTCATTACGGATTGGCGGTTCGTAGAGTCTGCTGGCCGCTGCGCGGTCGAGGTGCGGCCGTTGTTTCCACATTCTGTCACAGTAAATTGCTGGCACCATGAAGGTAAGCTCTATGTAGGGTGTATGCAGTGCGAGAACAAAATTTGGTCAGAGTACATCAGTGTTTGGCCGGATGCTCGAGTCAGAATTGCGAGTAAAGTCTATCCGGTGCATTTTTCCAGGGTGATGTCATCGGTTGAAACAGAGCAAAGCTGGCGAGCCCGGTGGTTGAATTTGGGGCGAAGCTTGCCTGCAGCCTCAATACCTGACCATTATTGGCTTTTTCGAGTGGCATCCCGATGAAAATTATATTGGCAGGAGCGAATGGGCATTTGGGTCGTCGCCTCATTGAGGCAATCGGAAGTCAGCACGAAATTGTAGCGGTGGTGCGCTCGCTGTCTGCTGCACAGTTGCTGATTCAGTTGCCGTGTCAGGTCGCGATTGTGGCCTATTCAAACCATCACCAGCTGACTAAAGCTGCCCAGGGGTGTGATCTGATGATCAACCTTACAGGGATCATCAAAGCGACAAGGACCAACTCTTACTTTCAGGCGCACGAGGAGACTGCGACAGCATTGGTAGCTGCTTGTCAGGCCGCTGGCGTGCCGAGAATCATAGCCCTTGGAATTTGCGGTACGTCGCTTTCCTCCAGTAATGCGTGCTTTCGGTCCCGCGCTGCGGCAGAACAAGTCATGTGTGAGGGCATTCCGACGACAACCATTTTGAGAGTTCCCATGGTCCTGGGTGAGGGTGACTACGCAAGTCGAGCACTACTAAAAAAATCCAGTCGCGCGTTTTCTCTTTGCTTTCGGTCGGCTAGCTTGGAGCAACCTGTGTATGCCGGTGACGTGATTGCGGCATTGTCGCGGCTCCTGGATGTCGAAGCGCCGGGTGTCCTGGAGCTTGCAGGTCCTGAATCACTGTCGCGCTCTAGCCTCATTCAGAGGACAGCAGCCGTTTCTCGCCAAGGTACGGTTGCCGTGATATCGATACCTTTGGCGGTGGGTCTGTTGATGGCTTATGTTTTAGAGACTTTAGTGTCAAATCCGCCGGTTACGCGGGACATGTTGGGGGTGCTTGATCATGATGATCAGACCGAATCTGATACAGCAGAGCGGCTAGGAATCTCATTAACGCCCTTGGACAAGATGTTATCTCTGGTTGGCTAGTCGCTCTACCAGCCTAGGTAAAAATACCTCTGCAGATTCTTCTATCTTTAAGCTAGCCTGGGGGTCGCCTCGAGTCCATCCTGGATTGATAATCATAATGGGTTGATCTCGTTCGTGGGCCTGCCGGCAAAAGCGATATCCCGAAAATATTTTAAGAGAGCTGCCGATGACCAACAAGGCATCCGCGGCTTCAAGTGCCTCAAAGGCGTTTGAGATGATATCGGGTGGAACGCGATCGCCAAAGAAGACGACTTCAGGTTTTAGGTCTCCGCCGCAGCTCTGGCAGCTTGGTATCTGGAACGCTCGAACAAAAGCTTCTGGTACTTCAGTATCGCCATCAGGTCTTGGGCGATAGGGCTGGAGTTGTATGGATAGGTTGGGGTTGAGCGCAGATAACTCGTTTTGTAGGTCGTCTCTCGAGATTCTTTTGCCACACTCCATACACGAAACGAAGCTAAGGTCTCCATGGAGATGCTGGACTCGGGTTAGACCCGATTTTTCGTGCAGGTTGTCGACGTTTTGGGTGAGGACCGTGGAGAGGTGCTTTCGATGATGCAACCACGTGATGGCTGAGTGAGCGGGGTTCGGTTCGGCCTGGGTCATGGTTGGCCATCCTAAAAAGCTTCGGGCCCAATACCGTTGTCGAGTCGAAAATTTGCTCAAAAAGTCTGCGTGGTTAATGGGCTGCCTGCCTTGCCAGTCGCCATTGGTTCGGCGGTAGGTTGGGATTCCAGAAGCCAGACTGCAGCCAGCCCCAGTAAGACAAAATATACTGGGGTGACCTTTGAAAAAGCTTTCGGCGAGATCGATGCCTTGGGTGTTTACCTGGCCCATTGTGTCATCCAGTCAAAAAGCGTTATTGCGAATGTCCATCATCCCCTGATACGAAGCGTTCCCGATAAAGGGCTTGAATTAGGTTAGAGCTGTTGTTGCGGATACTTTAAATAAAACGAGCACTAAAATCCGAAACGCTGACGAAGATGTTCGCAGATTAAAAGCCGGAAGGCGCCGGGGCGCGAAATCAGTCGCCTGTAGCAAGCTTAAGGGCGGGGTCCGTCTATCATCTTGTTTGTTGGGTCTTGTTTGTTGAATCGTGTTGGTCGAGGGGCGATTCCAAGATGATTTGCAGCTGAACTTGAGTGTTCCTGTGATCAACGATGATCTTATTGTGCCACTGGAACTTGACCGCTTTAGCGCACCTACTCTTTCGGGCGAAGATGCCAGAGCGAGGATCTGCTGGCAACGATGATGACCACTAACCCCATACCTGCTGAGGCGATTGCCATGGCGAGGCTCGGTCCAAACCAGTCGACCAGATAACCGCAGAGCAATGCCCCAATAGGCCCTGCACCCATGAAGGAGAAAGCATAAAACCCCATCATTCGGCCTCGCTGATCCTCTGGAGATAGCTCCTGCATGATGGTCCTGGCCATGGTCATCGCGAGGCCACCGCACATTCCCCAAAGAAATAGGGTGATCACCAGTACTATGAGGTTCAGCTTTATTGCCGCGAGCGAGAGAACGATGGAACCCGCCCCCTGGGCTAGCAGAAGCGCGCGTCCCTGTGCCCTGACATTCCCAAGCCTCAGTAAGAGGGTAATGGTCAGAAAAAGCCCTAATGAATTGGCTGCGCTGACATAAGAGATCTCGGAGGATGAGCCCTCATAGACCTCGCGAATCAGGAGGGGGAGGGTCACAGTGTACGAGCCCATAAAAAAAATGCCCATGGCGCAGTTTTGAATGACTACGACCCGCATACCGGGTGATGCAACAACACTGAGATAGCCTTCTCGAACCGATTCAAATAGTTGGTTGAACAGTTTAGTTTGAGTACGTTCACTTTGAATAAGCGGTACTTTCAGCATCCAGTAGGCGAGTACACCAACACTTAAGACCACGCTTTGGAGACTCAGCATGAGAATGGCCCCCATCGAATCTGCCTTTGAGGCGATCAAAAATCCGATCATTTGGATGCCGAATTGGATCATGCTCGCCTGGACCACCCGTCGCTGAATGTTGCCGGCAGAGACCAGTGGCAAAAGGCCATCTCTGGCAGGGGTCAGTATCGCCTGTGCACAGCCCATTAACACCGCGAAAACGAGAAATTTCTCGTAGGTCAAGGTTGTAAATAGCATGGAGAGGGCGAGGAGTCCGGCCATGATTGCAGCGAGTAATTGGCCAATGAGCGCGATCCTTCTTCCGCCATATTGATCAGCAATGCTGCCTCCGATCAGAATGAAAAAGGTCCCCGGAAGCAGATACGCCATTTGCGCGAGCCCCACTCTATCGGGTGTTTCATTCAGTATTATTGTGACTAGCCAAGCAAAGATGACACTTTGCATTCCGTAGGCAAGATACCAGGACCCGGTCGCGAGAAAATAGTTGTGCAGCGGTTTCATGGTGCGGGTCAGTCGGAGGGTGCACTCGATTGTATACGGGTTTCAGGGACAAATCGCGCCATCACAAAAAGACCGATGAATCCCAGGACCGCTGAAATGCCAAGACTTGGCCCCAAGCCGATCGTTGCGGCGATACTGCTGATTAATGTGGGGCCAGTACACGCCCCAGCATCGCCGATCATTCGCCAGATTCCCAAAAAGTGCCCGCGTTGCCTAATGGGCGCAAAGTCAGTTCCAAGAGTCATGTTAATGCCGCTGCCTAAGCCGTTACCCAGACCAGCGACACAGGCAGCTGCCGCGAAGCTCCAGGAGTCGGTGCTCAGAGACAGGAGCAGCAAGCTGGTGCTTAGCAGGCCTAGGCACATCATGCCGGCGTAACGTCTTCCCCAGTTGTCCATGATTAACCCCGCAAAGGGGAACATGATCATGTCGATGCCTGCTGAGATTCCAACGATGAGGCCGATTTCCGCAACGTTCAATCCAATCCAAGCCCCCCATAAAGGAATCAGCAAAGTGCGTGCGGCCCTGACTAAAGTCAACAGGAAAACTGCCGTCCCACCACTTAAAAATACTGACCGATGGGCAATCAATAAATCGATCAGATGGCGTGAGTTACCGGATTCTGGATCGATCGATGCCGTGTGTCCTTTGTCCACGCCTTCCCGAGCATCAACTTTGCCTGCCCCTAGCCTGAGTAGAGCCAAGGTGGCTAGAGCGAGAACTGCAATCCCAAAGAAGGCAACCGAGTAGTCAAACATATAGACGACGGATCCAGCGATCATAGGTCCTAGAAAATGGCCGAATCTTTGGAGCCCGGCCATGGTAGAGAGGGCTTGGCCCCGCTGAGACGATTCAACCAGATCGCTGATGAGGGTTAAACGCGCGAGTAGCCAGGTCGCCATGGACAAGCCAATGGTGGCTGCCATGAGCGCGAGTTGCATCAGATTGTTGGCCAAAGCGCAGCCCGCCGCTGCCAAGACCATCAGGGTGACTCCGGCTTTCATGACCTTGGCGTCGCCGAATTTTTGAACTAGGAGACCCGCTGGAATATCGGCTGTCATGTTCCCGAGACCGCGACAAGCGAATATCACCGCAGCCATCGCTGGCGTGCCGCCGAGTTCAAGGGCATACAAGGGAAGCAGCAAAAGGGCGGAGCCCTGGCAAATAGACATGAAAAATGAAGGCACGTAAACAGGGAGGAAGAGTGTGCGGTACATCGCCCATCGAGAGGGCAAAACATGTGGAGTGTTCAAAGAAATCCCCTGTGAAGCCGTTTTATAACGCGGTGCGGTCTGGCGTGCAAGGGACGCTCGTCTTTCAAGCGATCTCGCTGAGGCGTCAAAGCCTGGGATCTCCGGCCCGTTTAGGCGGCTTTAGAGTCTCCCGACCCAGCGGAGTGTTGAGCGGTTTTCTGGGAGTTGCCCCCAATCTCGACGACATTATCCGCCGCTTGTTCTGGCTCAAAGTAGCTGTTGAGCAGCGAGACCACCTCAGGATCAAAGGGGCCAGGGTTGAAGGGGCTGAAGTGGGCCGCAAGGGCGAGTAGTCGAAGCATGGGGACGGCTCAAAGAAGTTAAGGTGATGGTACGGGGTCAAAATCAAAATGGATGACTGAAAGCGTTAGGATCAGGGTTCTCGATGATCTGAAGGGGGCGCGGCGACGCGTTTTGAGCCCGGGCTCTGATTCTAATGCGGTGCTCGAGGTTAACGAATTATGCAGGAGGAAACTGTGCACCGACGGTTAATTCAAACGTGCTGCCCCGATCCTTGTTGCGAATGTGCTCGAGTATTGCATCGATTCTAAGCGCTAGGGCTTTAGCTACGGTCAATCCCAGGCCTTTGCCACGGGTCGCTGAAACATCACCGCCTTTGAAAAAAGGTTCGAAAATCCGTTGTTGGTCAGCGACTGAGATACCAGGACCGTCATCAGTGACTGCAAAGCAGAGCCCGATCTTGTCTTTATAGTCTCGCAAGGAGACAGTGAGTTTCGCCTCGTTTTGAGGGTTAAATTTTAGCGCGTTGGATAGGAGAGCTAACAGGATCTGCTCCACAACGGCTGATCTGAAAATGCCGCGTTGAGGCACATCATCGGCATTAGACGCAACCTGCCCGCCGAAACTCTGGCTTGCTTTACTTGAGACACTTTCAAGAAACTGCCTAAAATCAATATCCTGGGTCGTTAGCTCGGCTTGATCAGGTTCAATATTGAGGCCGGTGAGTAAGTTTGAAATGGTTTGGTCCAAATCGGCTGCGGCTCGGTTAATGAGCAATAACGGCTCATTAATATGGGTGGGGTGGCGCTCTTCAATCAGCATTTGGGTCATACCGACGATGGCATTGAGTGGTGTTTTCATCTCATGGCTCATCCGACCGATCATGTCGATCTGAAGTCTCGTCGATTTTTGATCGGATCCCCCTCGGGCAAGGAGGGTGTCTGCGCGTGTTTGCAGTGATTCTGATGCACTGAGTTCGTCGGCGAAGTAGTGCAGCCGCTCGTTTCGCTGCAATTGGGCAATACGGGCAGCCGTGATGTTGGCGATCGTTGATAAGAAACTCTCGTGCTGGCTTGAGAAAAATCCGATCTCAGTGTGCTCAGAGTCGATGACCGCAAGGACGCGGCCTTCGAATACAATCGGCACCGAAAGTTCAGAGCGACGGAACTGATCATCGACAATGTAACGGGGATCCTCCGCCGCATCATGGATCCTCAGAGGCTGCTGGATCATCGCAGCGGTTCCAACAATGCCTTGGCCAAGTGGGATTTCGATCGGGTTTTGGATTTCGCGACCCGCAGGGTTTTTGGGCCCGTAAGCGGCTCTTTGAATGAGGTGGTCACTACCTGGTGGCAGCCACTAGACCAATGAGTCTACAAAA
>CAJYBS010000038.1 GCA_913064795.1 uncultured Gammaproteobacteria bacterium | reverse complement strand
GGCAGTCTGCGCCGACGAACGCAAGCTCAAAACCGAGTGATTGTACGATTGGGCAGGATTCAAACGGCACTAAACGGGCTTTCATTGGGTTAGAAGCCTCCAGTCGGGAAGCGCCTAGTGTATCCTAGCGGCTTAGGTTTTGAGAAAGGACAACCGTGTGAGCACATATGACTATGATTTATTTGTGATTGGAGTGGGCTCCGGCGGAGTGCGAGCCGCCCGTATGAGCGCGCAATACGGCGCGCGGGTCGCAACAGCAGAAGAGAAGTATATGGGCGGCACTTGCGTCAATGTGGGTTGTATTCCCAAAAAATTATTTGTCTACGCCTCGCACTACCATGACGATTTTTCGGAAGCGAAAGGCTATGGGTGGCTGTCTCATCAACCTGACTTTGATTGGACGACGCTGCTCGCCAACAAAGATAAGGAAATTTTGCGGCTCAATGGAATCTATGAAGGTCTGTTAGAGGGCGCCGGCGTGACGCATTTCGACGGCAGGGCTCGAATCCTCGACGCGCACACCATCAGTGTCGGCGATAAGCAAGTGACTACGGATAAAATTTTGATTGCAACCGGCGGCTGGCCTACAAAGCAATCGATACCCGGCGCCGAACATATCATCACATCCAATGAAGCCTTCTACCTTGAGACCTTGCCAAAACGTGCATTGATTCTAGGAGGGGGTTATATCGCGGTCGAATTTGCGGGTATTTACGCGGGCCTCGGGGTCCAGACGGAGCTCGCCTATCGAGGCCCATTATTCTTGCGGGGCTTCGATGATGATGTGCGGCATTTGGTCCAATCCGAGCTTGAGAAAAAAGAGATCGCGCTCTCGTTTGAAAGTACTTTAGCTGCTGTCGAGCAGATGCCATCAGGCGCTCTGCGCGGAACGTTTGAAGATGGACGTGTCATTGAAACCGACGTGATTTTGGCCGCGACTGGGCGTAAACCCGCGGTTGCGGATCTTGGCCTTGAAACGGTAAATGTTGCGCAGCGCGAGAACGGAGCCATTATTGTCGATGATCAATATCAGACCTCAGAGCCTAATATCTTTGCATTAGGTGACGTTACAGACCGAATTCAGCTGACGCCTGTCGCTATTCAGGAGGCGATGTGTTTTGCCAGCACCCAGTTTGCGGGCAAACCCCAGGTGATGGATTACAACGATATTGCGACGGCTGTGTTTTGCCAGCCTAACATTGCGACCGTGGGTTTGACTGAAGCAGAGGCCCGAAGCCAATATCCAGCCATTCGTGTCTATCGATCTCAGTTTCGACCTTTAAAACACACCCTGAGCGGCAGTGAAGAGCAGAGTCTGATGAAAATTATAGTAGACGATGCGACGGATCGGGTTGTCGGGATTCATATGGTGGGTGCCGAGGCGGGAGAAATTATTCAAGGTCTAGCGGTTGCGATGAAGGCGGGTGTAACCAAAGCAATCATGGACCAAACTGTTGGCATTCACCCAACGGCTGCAGAAGAGTTCGTTACGATGAGAACAGCGCTCTAGTGCGTGCTTCGGGCATTGATGGGTGCAGAGCAGGTTGGGCAGTCGCCCTCGAGCTTGAAGGGGTGCTCAAAGTTCGGGTCTTTGAGACTCTAGTGCAGATGATTGAAGAGACGGGCGCAACTCGGGTTGTGATTGATATGCCCATTGGGTTGCCCGAGCACCAAGATCGTGAGGTTGAAAGCTTGGCGAGAGCCCGGCTCGGATCCCGCAAGGCCAGCGTTTTTAATGTGCCTGCGCGCTCAGCGGTGTACGCGCCAACATTTGAGGCAGCATGTGCGCTTAATTTTGAAGCGAAAGGGAAAAAAATATCACTGCAATCATGGTACTTGTGCCCAAAAATTAAAGAACTGGATGGTTTGTTGAGACACGACGAGTCCTTGCGACTTCGGGTCTTCGAGGGGCATCCAGAGCTGGCGTTTGCGGTACTCAATGGTTCTCCGATGGCGGCTTCTAAAAAGTGTGCACAGGGCCACCAGGAGCGTATTGCTGTGCTCAAAAGGTGTGGGATCCCCGCAGAGGCTGTCCTCGACACGGTTTATCAAGATTTCCGAAAATCGGATCTTCAAATTGATGATGTGTTGGATGCCTTGATTTTGTTCTGGGTTGCAAAGTGTGGCGGGCAGCCGATTACCGGCGATGCGGTGATCGACGAATTTGGCATTCCGGTAAATTTAATGGTGCCTGCGCCTTTAGGTGGGGCTTAGCGGGGAGCAGATCCTGGTTCGGATCAACGATCGATTGAGCTAGGGCAACGTATCTTGGTGGTACTTAATTTGCTAACTTAAGTCTTGGCTTGTTGTTGACCAAAAGAGAATGTTATGGGTGATGTTGAACTGATGCTTACTGGACTGGATGGATTGCTCCAATCTGCCTGGTATTTTCCTTATCTACTGTTGGGCACGGGGATTTTTTTTACGATTTACTTAAAAGCCCCGCAGATCTTTTATTTTCGACATGCCTGGCGGGTCGTTCGAGGGAAGTATGATCGATCGGGTGCCGTCGGAGATGCCTCGCACTTTCAAGCCCTGACGACCGCGATCTCAGGCACGGTAGGAACAGGCAATATCGGCGGCGTCGCGTTCGCAATATTTTTGGGGGGTCCCGCCGCGCTGTTCTGGATGTGGATGACCGCTTTTTTCGGGATGACAACTAAGTTTGTTGAGGTGACCCTCAGCCACAAGTATCGAGAGCAAGATGATGACGGTCATATTGTAGGCGGCCCGATGTTTGTGATGGAGAAAGGTCTGAATATGAAGTGGCTGGGGGTCATCTTTGCCCTCGCCACCATCGTCAGCAGCTTTGGGTCGGGTAATATGCCCCAGAGCAACAACATAGCAGTCGGTCTGGAAGGAACTTTTGGCATTGATCCCTGGGTAACAGGGCTCGTTTTAGGCATCCTGCTTGCCATTGTGATTCTTGGCGGCGTCAAACGAATTATCCAAGTGGCCGAGCGCATCGTGCCGACCATGGCCGTCATTTACTTTGTTGCTGGTTTGGCGGTGGTCTTTGCGAATATCGATCAGGTTGGGCCGGCTTTAGTTAGCGTATTTCAGGATGCGTTCACAGGTTCTGCAGCAGCCGGGGGCTTTCTCGGTGCGACCTTTGCTTATGCTTTTAATAAAGGCGTCGGCCGAGGACTTTACTCCAACGAAGCCGGGCAGGGCAGTGCACCGATCGCGCACGCTGCAGCACGGACAGATCAACCGGTAGCTGAGGGGATGGTCTCGATTCTAGAACCCTTTATCGACACCATTATCATTTGCACCTTAACGGGTCTTGTTATCTTGTCCTCGGGTGTCTGGACCGAGAAGCATCAAAATCAGTTTCAAGCCTTCGATACACAATTCGTCGAAGGTGTATGGGATGATTCAGATTCAGCCGATCGCACGGAATTGTTTGGCTTGCTCAATGGCGGTGCGACGGCAATCCAGCCATTTTCCGGGAAAATTGAGGTGGTGGAGGGACTGATGCAACCGGGCCCCTATACCTTGATTCACAATCGATCGATTGCGGAAGATGTTCAAGTGGGTGATGACGATCGACGATATACGGGCTCGCTGAATGTTGTTGATGGCAACCTGGAAACCGCCGTGGCAATTTCTGGGGCCTCGCTTATTCACTCTGCTGCGCTAACCTCTGAAGCGTTCACTCGGAGTGTGTTCGGTGATTACGGGCGGTATGTGGTGGCCCTAGTGCTGTTGCTCTTTGCATTTTCGACAGCGGTAGCCTGGAGTTATTATGGTGACCGCGCTGTGGTCTATCTTTTCGGAACCCAGTGGCTAACTCCCTATCGATTGGCGTATGTCGTGGGGTTTTTCTTCGCCGCGGTTGCGGACACTTCGCTCATCTGGTTGATCGCTGCGATTACTGTAGCCTTCATGACAATTCCTAATTTGGTTGCGATTTTACTTCTGAGGCGTGAGATGAAGGATGCTGTGGCCGATTATTGGGAAGCTTTTGATGCAGAAGCCTCCAAAGAAGTTCGATGAATCAGGCGGTCCTGGAAGCGAGAAAATTCGAGCATGTGCGGCGCCAGCGAATCGAAACTCTCGATGTCTTCATTAACGAATACGAACACTTAAAAACCGGCGCCAAGCATTTCCATTTCGAGTCCGATCATACAGAACGGGCATTTATGGTTGCGCTCCGTACGGTTCCGGAGGATTCCTCTGGTGTTGCCCACATTCTTGAACACACCGCCCTGTGCGGGAGCGCTCGCTATCCAGTGCGAGATCCATTTTTTTCAATGCTTAAGCGTTCGCTGAATACGTTCATGAATGCCTTTACTGGTAGCGATTACACCGCCTACCCATTTGCCAGCACCAATGAAAGAGATTTTTATAATTTGCTGGATGTCTATTTGGATGCCGTGTTTTTTGCGTCCCTAGACCCGCTTGACTTTGCTCAGGAGGGCCATCGTGTAGAGTTTTCTGACGCCAAGGACTTGAATTCACCCCTGGTGTTTAAAGGGGTCGTCTTCAATGAAATGAAGGGTGATATGAGTTCGCCGAGATCTGTGCTTTGGGAGACCTTGAATCGCTACTTATTTCCTACTGCAACCTATCATCATAATTCTGGCGGCGACCCGGTAGCGATTACTGATCTCACCCATACGGCACTGAAAGCTTTTTATAAAGCGCACTACCATCCAAGTAACGCTATTTTTATGAGCTTCGGCAACTTAGAGGTGTCAGCGTTACAGACACTCATGGATGACCGAGTGCTCAGTCACTTCGAGAAACAATCCACTCAAATTGCTGTGCTGCCTGAGCAGCGGTGGTCTGGACCGGTTCGTGTTCAAGAACCCTATGGAATTGGCGGGGATGAAGCCGAATCAGCGAAGTCGCATTTGATGTTGGCTTGGTTGCTGGGCAAGTCCACGGATTTAAAAGCGATGCTTGAAGCGACGCTTCTGGCAGATGCGCTGCTCGACACCAGCGCATCGCCTCTGCGACGTGCCTTGGAGGGGTTTCCCGGTGCCCAGGGCGTCTCGCCACTGTGTGGTTTAGAGGAAAGCCACTTTGAGATGAGCTTTGTTTGCGGACTCGAGGGCGTATCGGAGCCTGATATTGCGGCATTTGAAGCATTGGTCAATGGGGTTTTAGAAGAAGTCGCGGTCAAAGGTATTCCCAAGGAGCAGCTAAAGGGCGTCCTCCATCAAATGGAACTGGCCCAACGCGAGGTGGGAGGTGACGGGATGCCCTACGGTCTCCAGCTTATTTTCTCTTGCCTGCCAGCGGCCATCCATCGGGGAGACCCCTTTAAAGTTTTAGACTTAGATCGAGCGCTGAAGGAGCTGGGTGCCGAGATTGAACGGCCAGAGTTCGTTAAAGAATTGGTTCAACGGCTGTTGTTGAATAATCAGCATCGGGTCACCTTGGCTTTAGTACCTGATTCGGATCTAGATCAGCGATCCAGTGAGTTTGAAAACCAGCGATTAGCAGCGCTGGCGAGGGGCTTATCCGAGGCTGACCGGCTTACCGTCTCAGCTCAAGCCGATGCACTGGAAGCGCGTCAAAATCAGATTGAAGATCTTGAGATTTTGCCCAAGGTCTCGGTGGCAGATATTCCTGGCGATCGGGATTATGCATCGCCTTCAGTTGTGGGTCCGATTACTGCCTATGGGGCTGGATGTAATGGCATTGTTTATCATCAGTTATTGTCCGAACTGCCCAGTCTTGATCCGCAGGAATGGCAGCTTTTGCCGATACTGAACCAGTCCATTGGTGAGTTGGGCGTTTATGATCGAGGTTATCTAGAGGTACAAAACCAGCAACAAGAACTCTCCGGCGGAATGAATGCATTTGCAAGTGTGCGCGCAGACCTTGAGCAGCCGGA
Source organism: uncultured Gammaproteobacteria bacterium (assembly GCA_913064795.1). Lineage (GTDB taxonomy): Bacteria > Pseudomonadota > Gammaproteobacteria > Pseudomonadales > Azotimanducaceae > UBA9926. The sequence goes on along the minus strand of CAJYBS010000038.1, from coordinate 3,250 downwards.
GCTGACTAAGGCTGTGCATGTGCTCAGTAGTCGAGCGTTGCATCGGAACGCTGACGCGATGATGCAGTTGCTCGAGGATTGTCGGGGTGGCTTGCGTTTTGATGAGCACGACCGTTTGAAGGAGCTCATCGAACAACTGACCGCCCGAAAAGCTATGGGTGTTATCAACCAAGCCCACAGTTACGCGATGACAGCAGCCTCGGCGTGTTTTGCACCGGTCGCTGCTTTGAACCACCACATTACTGGTCTTGGGAGCTTGGAGTGGTATAAGCATTTAGGGCAACGTGTGCAGGAAGGCGGATTAGGAGAGGTTGCTGAGCAGCTGTCGGCATTGCACCAGCGGATCAAAGCGGCACCGCGGAGCGCGCTCGTGATCTCTGAGTCCGAGCGTCTCGAGGCACTTTCGGCAATGGTGCCAGGGCAGCGTGATTTCAGGTCGCCGAAGGATCAGCTCATAGAGCTTTTTCCCTTGCAACCTGTCGCTCGGGTTGCGTACTTAACCAGCACCCAGGTCAATTTTTGCGCAGCAGCTTATCCCTGCCCAACAGAGCGAGACGAACTCAGTGCTGCCACTCAAGTTTTGGCCGTCGTACTTCGTCATCAATACCTGCATCCTGAAATTCGAGAAAAGGGTGGCGCCTATGGCGGAGGTGCCTCTTATGATGCAGCGAGTGGCGTTTTTAGACTTTATTCTTATCGAGATCCGGCTTTGGCTCGAACTCTGGACGTGTTTCGGGGGTCCGAGGGTTTTATGGCTGGACATCCGTTGTCCGAAGCGGATGTCGAAGAAGCGATTCTAGGAATCATTGGCAGCCTTGATGCGCCAGGATCGCCAGCCGGTGCCGCGCGGGGAGATTTTTATCAAAGGCTTCACGGACGCTCCGAGACGTTTCGGCGTGCGCAGCGCCAAGCCATTCTGGCTGTAACGTCCGCAGAGGTTAAGGCGGTCGCTGCAGATATTTTGGCTCGGCAATCGAGTCTTTGTGTTGTTACTAGTCATGAAGCCGCGAGTGAATTATCGGCTGATTTTGATCAGGTGCTTCTGTGACGTAACCGAATGAAGCCTCATTGAGTTTGTAGAGGGAAAGATCTTTTTCGTATGATTGGGGGCTTGACGACTCACCAAGCAAGGGGTTTGCAGTATCACGAATTTAATCGAGTGCTCTAAAGCTCGAGCGCCTGTGGAAAGCCCAGGATCGTATCTAGCGCAGAGCTCGGAAGGGTCATGATGGAAATATTGCCCTGCTATGGGTTAGCCGTCTGGTGATTGGAGATCGTAAAATTTTAGACCGCCGAATAATGTTCATCCTTCGGTATCACTTTAAGTGGTTTGGTTTCAGCGCTGTTAATAAAGCGCCTATTTAAAAGCGTCTATATAAAGGAGAAAGAAATGGGACAGATGCAAACATTGACCAGTGCAGATGGCCACACGTTTGAGGCTTACGAGGCGGCGCCACCTAGCGGGGATGCGCAGCGTAGTGGTTCACTGGTGGTGATCCAGGAGATTTTTGGTGTCAATGCGCACATTCGCGAGGTTGCCGATGGGTTTGCAGCAGCGGGCTATCGCGTTTTGGCGCCGGCGCTTTTTGATCGTGTTGAGCGGGGCATCTCCCTGGGGTACTCCGGAGCAGACATGATGCAGGGTGTTGAATTGGCTCGAGGAAAACTAAAAAGAGAGGATGCCCTAAAAGACCTCCAAGCGACCATTGAGGCTGCCGGAAGTCAGGGACCTGTAGGAATCGTGGGCTATTGTTTCGGCGGTCTAATGAGTTGGCTAGCGGCCTGTCAGCTGTCCGGTTTAAGTTGCGCCGTCAGCTATTACGGTGGAGGAGTGGCTGGAGAGCTTGGTCAAAAGCCAACGGTGCCGGTGATGTTTCACTTTGCAGCTGAGGACGCACATATCAGTCAGGATGACGTGGCTTTGGTCCAAAAAGCTCAGCCAGAATCACCGCTATTTGTTTATCCAGCCGACCACGGTTTTAATTGCAACCATCGCGCGACCTACGACGCAGCCGCCTCGGAAACGGCACTGGGCCGGACCTTAGATTTTTTCAATGATCACCTCAACTGAAGCAGAGATTTTCGAACTTTATTTTTGGCCAACGCCCAATGGGTATAAAGTTTCGATCCTTCTTGAAGAGCTCGAGGTGCCGTATCGCTTGATTCCGGTCAATATTACGGCAGGAGACCAACACGCTCCTGACTTCATCGATCGATTTGCTAACGAAAAAATTCCCGGGTTGATTCATCACCATTCGGCAGAATCCTTGCCACGGACGATATTTGAATCGGGCGCGATATTATTGTATCTCGCGGATTGGTTTGGGCGATTTTTGCCGGAGTCTGTGGAAAATCGCTGGCGTTGTTTGCAGTGGTTGTTCTGGCAGGTTGGAGGCCTTGGCCCGATGGCAGGTCAAAGTCATCATTTTAATCAGTATGCCACTGAAAAAATCGTCTATGCAATTGATCGATACCAAAGGGAATGTCTTAAGCACTATCAGATTCTGGAGCGGCAACTTCAAAAAACTTCTTTTTTAGCCGGTGATTACAGTATCGCGGACATCGCGGTATTGGGTTGGGTGTTCCGGCATGAACGTCATCGGGTTGCCCTGGAACACTTTCCCGCGGTTGAGGCTTGGTATGCAGGTTTGATGAATCGCGAAGCAGTTAAGCGCGGGTTTGAAACTGGCGCGGATCTCATTCCCCTCGGGAACTTCAACACAACGGAAGCGAGAGAAAAACTGTTTTAAGAGTGTTTGAGTCGCATTACTGCTGAGCGAGCTTGTTACCACAAGGGTTTGCTCCTTAAACCTGCCTACGGTGGCGACCCCTGACCACGACCACTGACCATCACCTCAACCATCACCTCTGATCAAAACGGGGGTCGGCTCAATGTGTGCGGGCTTTATCCCTTGCTCGGTTTGTGCTTTCTGATTCGCCGCTAGGAGCCGAAGGCTCAAATACGCTGCATTGTATCCACACCGCTGATCCCCTCTTCGAAGCTTTTCTGAAAAGCGTGCTTCAGAAAATGGGCGATTTAAATGCCTCTTCAAAAAAGTTTTTCAGCAAAGACGCTCTAGCAGAGCGTTCAAAAGGAACGCTCCTGATTTTGCACCTGCAGACGCAGCTGTCAGTGAGTTTTGTTCTGTCCGCTGGCAACGTTTCTAGCCCATGAGGGGCCTGCTGCTTTGAGTCAAATTGAGGCGAGAAGCGAGGGTGTCGCCGAATGGATATTCTCTCGCAGGTCTAA
>CAJYBS010000037.1 GCA_913064795.1 uncultured Gammaproteobacteria bacterium | reverse complement strand
GCGCGACGATGTCCGTGCATACCAGGAGCTGTTTCGATGCGGCACTTTGACTCAATCGGTCTGACACCGCTCTTGAGAAACAGATCAGTGCCTTCTCTTCTTGACAACTTCAGTTTTGGGCCGAGATATCTGGCCATTGGCAATCTCCTCTTCTACACCCGACGCTTTTTAGGGGGTCGACATCCATTATGGGGAACTGGTGTTACATCTGTGATATTCGTAATGCGATAACCGACGGCATTCAACGCTCTGACCGCGGCTTCACGTCCTGGACCCGGTCCCTTGACGAACACCTCTAAATTTTGCAGTCCGTATTCAAGCGCTGCATTCCCAGCGCGCTCTGCAGCCACCTGAGCCGCAAATGGAGTGCTTTTTCGAGCGCCCCTGAAGCCTGAGCCTCCGGCCGTGGCCCAAGAGAGCGCTCCGCCCTGGCGATCGGTGATAGTGATAATGGTGTTGTTAAAAGACGCGTGTATATGCGCAAGACCATCAGCGATCTGACGCTTGCCTTTTTTCCGGACCACCGGTGCCTGTTGTGCTTCTGTTTCAGACATACTGTCTACCTACTTTCATGAATACGTGCGTTGAATTTCTTCGCGCTTAGGAAACCTACTTCCTGACCGGTCGCTTTGGACCTTTTCGGGTTCGCGCATTGGTCTTCGTTCGTTGCCCACGAACGGGCAAACTTCGGCGATGACGAATGCCGCGGTTACAACCCAAATCCAACAATCGCTTGATGTTGAGTTGTGTTTCTCGGCGTAAATCACCTTCTACGCTGAGCTGGCTGATCTCAGACCGCAAATCATCAAGCTCACCCTCGGTCAACTCGCCAACCTTTGCGGTTCGACTGATCCCAGTCTTCTCGCATAAAGCTTTAGCGGTTGTGCGACCTATCCCATAGATATAGGTCAGCGAAATTTCTGTGTGCTTATCGTCAGGAATATTAATTCCAGCTAAACGAGCCATACGTTGCTCCTGTCCACCTTTGTCGCCGGATTAACCCTGGCGTTGTTTATGTTTTGGTTCTGAGCAGATGACACGCACAGAGCCGTTTCGCCGGATAATTCGACAGTTCCGACACATTTTTTTTACGGAAGCTCTCACTTTCATTGCATCAACTCCTAGCGCCGCCCAAAGTTTTGTAAATTTGACTTCTTCATCAGCGATTCATACTGATGGGACATCAAGTGTGTTTGCACCTGTGCCATGAAATCCATAATCACCACGACCACAATCAACAAGGCTGTGCCGCCAAGTTGAAAGGTAATATTGAACTGGATCACCAAGAACTGGGGTAACAAACATACCAAGGTCATATACAGCGACCCGAATAAGGTTAATCGCGTGATAATCGTATCGATATATCGTGCTGTCTGATCCCCGGGGCGGTAGCCCGGTATAAAGGCACCAGAACGCTTAAGATTTTCTGCCACCTCTTTGGGGTTAAACATGATCGACGTGTACCAAAAACAGAAAAAGATGATTCCCATCGAGAACAAAATAATATTGAGCGGCTGACCCGGTGCAATCTGAAGACTGACGTCTTGGATCCATTCCATGCCTTCTGATTGACCGAACCACTGACCTAAAGACGCTGGGAACAACAGTAGACTGCTGGCAAAGATAGCGGGTATGACACCTGCCATGTTCACCTTTAACGGCAGGTGCGAGCTTTGTGCCTGATACATCCTCCGTCCTTGCTGACGTCTGGCATAATTGATTGTGATCCGTCGCTGCCCACGCTCAACATAGACCACCCCAGCAACAATAATAATCGCTAACGCGGCGATCCCGAGCAGCGCGATGATTTGAATTTCGCCTTGTCTGGCCTGCTCAAAGGATTGACCAATAGCCCCAGGGAAACCCGATACGATTCCCGTAAAAATAATGATTGAAATACCGTTACCGATCCCTCGCTCAGTCACTTGCTCGCCAAGCCACATGATGAACATAGCACCCGTTACCAGGGTCGCTACGGCAACAAAATGGAACATAAAACTACCCGTATAAGATAGCCCTTGAGAGACCAAACCACTGCTCATGGCCATTCCCTGAACAAGCGCCAAGGCCAAGGTCCCATACCGGGTGTATTGTGAGATTTTCTTCCGACCAGCTTCGCCATCTTTCCGCAATTGCTGCAGGGACGGCGTTGTCGCTACCAGCAACTGAGTAATAATACTGGCCGAAATATACGGCATGATCCCGAGCGCAAAGATACTCATTCGCTCCAGGGCGCCGCCACCAAACATATTAACCAGATCGAGAATACCGCCTTGATTTTGGTTGAACAACAATCGCAAACGCTCTGGGTCGATTCCCGGCACTGGAATGTGGCTACCGATGCGATAGACGACAATCGCCAGAAGCACAAACAGCAGTCGACTGCGGAGTTCGGAGAGTCCGCCTCCTGTTGCCATTGCCTTACCTTGTGCGAGCGCGCTCGTCATTGTCTTCTGCCTTACCCTGGTATTACTTGTTGCTAGTTTTGTTAATGATTTTCGTTGTTCACTTCTAGTGGCTTTTTATTAAACTGCTGTCTATTTAACAGATAGTCTCTCTTTAACAGATACCTTCTCTTTAACAGCTACCCGCTCTACAACCACACCTTCTATTCGGATAATGCCTCGAGGTTTTCAGCCAACCCCATGGTCATCAAAAGGGCCTTTCTTTAACAACCCTTTAGTCTTTAATCCTCTATCTTGCCGCCGGCGGCCTCTATCGCAGCACGCGCCCCTTTAGTGACCCCGAGTCCTTGGATTGTGACTGCACGGTCGATTTTTCCTGACAAAATTACTTTGACCCGCTTGGTTTGACCATTGATCAAGTCAGCCTGTCTCAATACGTCTAGGTTCACGATATCCGCGTTGGCTGATGCCACTTCAGACAGTGTGACTTCGCCGGTCATGCGGCTCTTTTCAGTTGTAAAACCAAACTTCGGAAGTCGCATTTGTAGCGGCTGTTGTCCGCCCTCAAATCCTGGTCGAACCTTACCCCCTGAGCGCGATTTTTGGCCTTTATGCCCGCGTCCGGCCGTCTTACCAAGCCCGCTGCCAATCCCTCGACCGACTCGCTTTCTGGACTGCCGACTGCCTGGCGCACCTGTTATGGAATTTAAACGCATCTTGATCGTCTCCCTTACGCCGTGATCTCTTCAACAGAAACCATGTACGCGACTTTATTGATCATGCCTCTCACAGCAGGCGTATCTTCTAAGATCGAAGACTGTCGAATTTTTCGTAGCCCCAACCCAGCGACACAAGCCTTATGCGACTTTAGGCGTCCATTCTTACTTTTGGTCAATGTGACCTTTAATTTTTTATCTGCCATGGTGAATTACCCTAAGATCTGCTCAACGGATAGACCGCGTTTTTCTGCAATGGATTCCGGTGAGCGCATATCCTGAAGCCCTTTGAACGTCGCACGGATCACATTCACAGGGTTTGTAGAGCCGTAACACTTGGCCAACACATTTCTTACACCGGCAACCTCGAGGACTGCACGCATTGTCTTTCCCGCAATAATTCCAGTACCCTCGGATGCAGGTTTCATGAAAACCTTCGAGGCACCGTGACGGGCATTGACTTCGTATTGCAGCGTGGACCCATTTAAGTCAACGTCGATCATGTTACGTCTGGCAGCTTCCATGGCTTTTTGGATGGCCTGTGGCACTTCACGCGCCTTGCCGCGACCGTAACCGACCTTGCCATTCCCATCACCGACCACTGTGAGCGCGGTGAAACCGAAGATCCGCCCACCTTTCACAACTTTCGCAACACGATTGACTTGGACCAGCTTTTCCTGGATCCCTTCATCGTTATTATCTCGATCGTTATAAGCCATGCCTATTCCTTAATTTTCTCTTGCCTTGGAGGCCTAAAATTGCAGTCCTGCTTCTCGAGCAGCATCTGCCAGCGCCTTAACGCGCCCATGATATTTGTAGCCCGAACGATCAAACGCCACTTTTTCGAACCCTGCTGCTTTGGCTCGTTCGGCGATCATTGCGCCAACCTTGGCTGCACACTCAACATTGCCTGTGGCGCCCTCACGCAGTGTCTCTTCGAGCGACGATGCAGCGACCTTAACTTCGCTGCCGTCCTCAGAAATAATCTGAGCATACGTGTGCCGAGGCGATCGATAGACGCACAATCTTGGCATCAACAGCTCTTTAATTTTTGCTCGACCCCGTCGCGCCCGCTTTAAACGCGCATCCCGCTTAGTTTTCATCTCGCTGTGTCTCCTAAAAAGACTTCTTTCTCATAACTGATGTTTGGACAAACGATTACTTCTTCTTAGCTTCTTTACGCTTGACGTATTCGTTGGCATAACGCACACCTTTGCCTTTGTAAGGCTCTGGTGGACGAAAGGCTCTGATTTCTGCTGCGACCTGACCCACCTGCTGCTTATCGATACCCTTAACAATGATTTGGGTTTGAGTTGGTGTTTCAATCTCAACCCCATTCGGCACGTCGTAGACCACTGGGTGGGAGAATCCAAGTGTCAGATTCAACTTCTGCCCTTGGGCTTGAGCTCGATAGCCAACTCCCTGAAGCTCCAATTGCTTTTGGAAGCCCTGACTGACCCCAAGCACCATGTTGTTAACTAAGGACCTGAAGGTTCCAGCAAGTGCGGATGACTGCTGGGTTGCCTTGGCGGCTTTTAGCATCAATACACTGTCTTCTTGTGCGATAGAGACGGCATCGTGCAGCGTCAGCTGCAGCGCGCCTTTGGCACCTTTTACATTTAAATCAGCACCATTGATTGTGACCTCGACGCCACTGGGTACTGACACTGGACTATTTGCAATTCTAGACATGGAATCTAACCTTTTATCAGGGTCTAATCAGAATACTGAGCAAAGTAGCTCACCGCCGACTCCTGCGGCTCTCGCAGCACGATCGGTCATGACACCTTTGTTGGTTGACAAAATTACAACGCCTAAACCACCTTGGACGTTTGGAATTTCTTGCTTGTTCTTGTAGACCCTGAGTCCGGGTCGACTCATTCGCTTAATCTCTTCGATTACCGGCTGACCTGCATGGTATTTAAGCGTAATTTCAAGTGCAGGTTTGCCAGCCTCATCAACACCTTGCTGGTAGTCTTCGATGTAGCCCTCTTCTTTTAAAACGCGAGCAATCTCAGTTTTGGCAGTTGATGCCGGCATAGAGACTAAAACGTGTTTCGCCGCTTGGCCGTTGCGTATTCGAGTCAACATATCTGCTAAGGGATCTTGCATTGTCATGGTCTGTCTCTCCTTATTACCAGCTTGACTTCACGAGGCCGGGGATATCGCCACGCATGGCAGCTTCTCGTAGCTTGGTGCGGGCAAGCCCGAACCGGCGATAAACCGCATGTGGCCGTCCTGTAATAACGCAACGTCTAACCTGTCGGCTCGGGCTCGCGTTCCGAGGTAATTTTTGGAGCTTAACTTGTGCTTCCCAGCGCTCTTCGTCAGGAAGATTCAGGTCCCGGATCTGGGCCTTCAACGCAGCCCTTTTTGCGGCATACTTTTTAACCATCTTTTCGCGTTTCTTCTCGCGATTGATCATTGATACCTTGGCCATGGTTTCCTCGTTTAAATACGTTTCGTTCGTAAAATGATGGGCTGCGCGATGTCTCGAGCAGCTCAAGTCTAATTGGCTTATGACTCCCGAAGCGGGAAGTTAAAGGCGCGCAGCAGTGCCCGTCCTTGATCGTCGGTCTGCGCTGTCGTTGTAATATTAATATCGAGTCCGCGAATACGGTCGATCTTGTCGTAATCAATTTCAGCGAAAACGATTTGCTCGGAAAAACCCATCGAAAAGTTGCCTCGACCATCAAAGGCCTTGGGGCTTATTCCTCTAAAGTCCCGCTGCCGGGGTAAAGCAATGTTGATCAAACGATCTAGAAACTCGTACATTCTGGCTCGGCGCAAAGTCACTTTGCAGCCAATCGGATAGCCTTCACGTATCTTGAACCCTGCAATCGAACGCCGGGCGTTGGTAATGATCGGTTTCTGCCCCGCGATCGCCGTCATATCCGAAACAGCCGCGTCTAACTGCTTACGGTCAGTCAAAGCTTCGCCCACACCCATATTCAGGGTGATCTGAGTGATCTTTGGCACCTGCATCATATTGTCCAACCCGAGATCTTCTTTAAGCTTGGGCCGAATCGTGTCTTCGTATATTTTCTTTAAATCAGTCATAGTTTTAGTCGTCTATCTGCTCACCAGTGGACTTAAAAATTCGGACTTGCTTGCCATCTTCTAGTGCCTTGAAGCCAACGCGATCGGCTTTGCTGGTCGCTCGGTTGAAGATGGCTACGTTAGACCGTTGTATCGGAGCTTCACGCTCAATGATCCCGCCGGGTTGTCCCCCCTGCGGATTACCTTTGGTGTGACGCTTGATCATATTGATCCCTGAGACATAGAGCCTCGTGTCATCAAGTATCCGAGTGATCTCACCTGTTTTGCCCTTATCTTTGCCGGCTAACACGACGACCAAATCATTTTTCTTTAACTTTTTCATGAAACCGATCTCTTATAAAACTTCGGGCGCCAAAGACACGATGCGCATGAACTTCTCGTTTCTAAGCTCTCGTGTCACTGGACCAAAAATACGGGTACCAATCGGCTGCTTGCTCGCATTGAGCAAGACCGCTGCGTTTCCATCGAACCGGATCAACGATCCATCGGTTCTGCGCACGCCTTTTTTAGTTCGAACAACCACTGCGTCAAGCACTTGTCCCTTCTTAACTCGCCCACGAGGGATCGCCTCTTTAACCGTCACTTTTATAATGTCGCCAACGCCGGCGTATCGCCGCTTTGAGCCGCCGAGTACCTTAATGCACATCACCCGGCGTGCACCGCTGTTATCGGCAATGTCTAGATACGTTTGCACTTGAATCATGCTATTAACTCCACTGGGGTAGGACCTGGACCTTCCAGATCACCCTTAAATCTCTACGGCTCGCTTTACAATTGTATTGAGCGTCCACGCTTTCCTCTTTGAAATCGGCTTTGATTCCTGAATCGTCACTAGATCTCCCTCGTGACACTGATTTTCGGCATCATGAGCCATGATCTTCTTTGAGCGCTTAATGTACTTTCCATAAATCGGATGCTTGATTCGCCGCTCAACCAAAACCGTGATGCTCTTGTCCATCTTGTTACTAACGACGGTCCCGCTCACATTCCTTGCTTCTTTTTGATCACCACTCATGGCTACTCATCCTATTTCTGTCTTCTATTACGCCCTTTGGGCCAATCATTATTCAGCGCTGGTCTTTTCGTTCCTCTGCTTCTTTATTTGTGCAATATCTCTCCTGACTTGCTTTAGTCAGTGCGTCTGGGTGAGCTGTCCGATTGACTTCTGCATACGCAATCCAAACTGCTCCTTGGCCATCTCTACCAAGGTTTCTTGTAACTCCGCGTGGCTTTTTGCCCGCAATTCTTCCACGTTCGCCATCAGTCTCTCCGAATCACATGATCACGCGTTTAACAAATGTCGTCGGAAACGGAAGCTTTGCCGCAGCTAAACGAAACGCGTCTCGCGCGACTTCTTCGGATACGCCTTCCATTTCGTAGAGCACCTTCCCAGGCTTAATCTGAGCAATCCAATACTCAACGTTGCCTTTACCTTTACCTTGACGCACTTCGAGTGGCTTTTGGGTAATGGGCTTGTCGGGAAACACTCGAATCCATATCTGCCCGCCCCGCTTAACCCTTCGAGTCATTGCCCGTCGAGCCGCTTCGATTTGACGCGCGGTCATACGACCTCGGCCTGTTGCCTTAAGCGCATACTCACCAAAGCTTACGGTGCTCCCGCGTTGAGCGAGACCACGATTCCGGCCTTTGTGCTGCTTTCTAAATTTTGTTCTTTTAGGCTGTAACATAACGATTAACCAAAATTTTGAGCGGAGCTGGCGTTGTTTGCTGCCTCTTCTCGCTCACCAAGAATTTCACCTTTGAAAATCCAGACCTTCACACCCAGGATGCCGTAGGTCGTCAAAGCTTCAGCAGTGGCGTAATCAATATCTGCGCGCAAGGTGTGGAGTGGAACGCGGCCCTCACGGTAGCTCTCTGAACGCGCGATTTCTGCTCCACCGAGTCGACCTGAGACCTGAACTTTGATGCCCTCAGCACCCAGGCGCATTGCGTTTTGCATCACTCGCTTCATAGCACGGCGGAACTGCACCCGGCGCTCAAGCTGCTGAGTGACATTCTGGGCAACCAGGTACGCATCAATTTCTGGCTTTCTAATTTCTTCAATATTGATGTGGACGGGCACATTCATCATTCGGCTCACTTCCTGCCGAAGCATCTCCACATCTTCGCCTTTTTTGCCGATCACAATGCCGGGCCTTGCGGTATGGATGGTGATTCTGGCGGTCTGCGCAGGGCGATGGATATCGATACGACTTACCGATGCTTGGGCTAGCCGCTTCTGAATAAATGCCCTAACAGCAAGATCCGTCTGCAGGTTTTTTGCATAAGCAGGTCCTTGCGCATACCAAATCGACGTATGCTCCTTGACAATACCCAGACGCATGCCTGTGGGATGTACTTTTTGACCCATTCCGGTCTCCTAATCTCTACCGATGGTTATTCTAGTTATCCGCCACCGAAAGGGTGATGTGACAACTTCGTTTAAAGATTCTATCGGCTCGACCCTTAGCGCGGGTTTTCAGACGCTTCATGGTCATGCCTTCGTCAACAAATATTGAAGCAACAGACAGCTCATCGACATCTGCACCCTCGTTATGCTCAGCGTTTGCGATCGCAGACTCGAGCAACTTTTTAACCAAATGAGCCCCTTTCTTGGTGCTAAAGCTCAGGGTGTCGAGCGCTACGCCAACCTCCTGGCCGCGAATCTGATCGGCAACGAGCCGGGCTTTCTGTGCAGAAATCCGGGCCCCTTTTAATCGTGCAGAAACTTCCATTGAATAATCCTTATCTCAACCGCGGGGCCTAGCGCCGCTTAGCCTTCTTATCTGCTGCATGACCGCGATAGGTCCGGGTTAATGCAAACTCGCCCAACTTGTGTCCGACCATGTCTTCGGTCACAAAGACGGGAATGTGCTGTCGGCCGTTATGGACCTGGATTGTTAAACCAACAAAGTCTGGAGCGATCATAG
>CAJYBS010000036.1 GCA_913064795.1 uncultured Gammaproteobacteria bacterium | reverse complement strand
TCAGAAGCCCTCGCCTCAGGACAAATCAGCCCGCTATAGAATCACACGTTAAGCGCAGCCGTTTTCAGACCCGCCCTGTGCCTCTCGATATCGGGCTGCAGGTGCGCCGGCGTTTGCGAAAGCAATGCCTACTCCAAAGACGCTCACTTACCCTCGTGGATCCTTATTCGTAACTCTCAGTCAACGCTTGATAAACACCAAGGGCAAAATCGTTTCTTAAAGGCCAAGGCGAACCCATCAACTGAATCATAGCCACCGCAGCAATATCTTCACCAGGATCAATCCAAAAGATCGTGCCTGCTGCACCGCCCCAAGAAAAACTGCCTCGACTGCTGAGAACTCCTGATCCGACGGGATCCATCATCACCCCGAATCCGAGTCCAAAGCCAAAGCTTTTAAATCGATTTTGGATCGGGTCCTCACCACTTCCTGTACTGGCAAGGCTCTTTGGAAGGTGATTTTTAGTCATGAATTTCAGAGTTTTAGGGCCAATGACTCGAACATCCTCGAACACTCCGCCAGCCCGCAACATTTCCGCGAAGCGCATATAATCGCGCATCGTAGAAACCAGCCCGGCACCTCCTGTAAAGAGCGTAACGCGATCAAATCCACTCATCGCATCCTCTTCTGACTCGATACCCAAAGTGGGTACTGTCCCCACCACCTCCGCCAATTGGTTCTGACTCCAATCCCAATAATGATTGGTTACCAGACGATGACGTTTGTCTGCTGGAACCTCAAAAAAAGTATCGGTCATACCCAGCGGCTCAAACAGAGATTGCTTGAAAAAGACGTCGAGGGACTGTCCCGACATACGCTCAATGATTAGCCCCGTCAAATCGACCGCAATCGAGTATCGCCAATCTTTCCCGGGCTGAAAAGCCAGCGGCAACTTCGCGATCTTCAGCACAAAAGCATCCAAATCTTCAGAACCCCATAAGCCAGCCTCGCGGTAAGCTTGATCAATCGGATCCTTGGGATAAAACCCATACGAGAACCCTGCAGTATGGGTCAGCAGCTCTGCCATCGTGGGTGACCGGTTGACAGGTACGAGCTGACCATCCGGCAGTCTGACTTGCAGCGCCTCTAACTCAGGTAGCCACTTTGTGATCGGATCGGACAAATGAAAGTGCCCTGCCTCGTAGAGCTGCATCAGGGCTACAGCGGTGATCGGTTTTGTCATTGAATAAATTCGAAAAAGGTCGTCAGTTTCGAGGGCTTGGCGTGCAGCAACTGAGCGGTGGCCGACTGAACTGGAATAGACCAATTGACCCCCACGATTGACTTGCAGTTGAATGCCCGCAACTTGACCCTCGGCCACGTATTTGGCTGCAAGATCGTCGAGGCGACGCAGTCGCTCGGAGGACATGCCCTGCTGCTCAGGCGCAACGCGGACTAACTCGTCTGCGGTAGCGCTTCCCGTAATCAGCGTAAAGGTCGCTGCCAGCGCCCAAGTGATATTTCTTATGGTGTTCAACATAGAACCTCCCTTACAGTTGAGACCCGCAATTGGACAAGTAGCGCCTTCGATTAGGCAATGAACCGGCAATCGTGCGCAGTTTCGCTGTTTTATCAAACCGGGCTGGGGATCTGGCGCGGCAACACGCACCCCCGACGAGAAATGGGGTACACTCGCGTTTTTCGTCCACTGAGCGCTTATGTCTGTTCCAACCCATTGCTATAACCCTGACTTACTCAAAGGCAAACGTGCCCTCGTCACCGGCGGCGGGACCGGAATTGGTCGCGCCATTGCCTTTGAGCTCGCCAGAGCTGGAGCGACTGTCACGATTGCTGCGCGTCAAGTCGAACCGCTACAGGCGACCGCCGAAGCCATTGCATCTGAAACCCAACGTCCTGTAAAGACCCGACTGGTTGATATCAGAGATCTTGACAGCGTTGCCCAACTGGCAGCAGCCCTTGAAACGGAGGACGGCCAAACTGACATCCTCATCAACAATGCAGGGGGGCAATTTCCTCAAGCCGCAGAAAACTATAGCCCCAAAGGCTGGCGCACCATCATTGACCTGAATCTCAACGGAACCTGAACATGACCCAAGCCTTTGGCCAGCAAATGCTCAAGGGGCGCGGGGGCGTCATCCTCAACATTATCATGACGATTGGACGGGGCAATCCCGGCATCGCCCACTCCGGCGCTGCGCGGGCTGGAGTTGCAGAGATGACCCGAAGCCTTTCTTATGAATGGGGACCCAAGGTTCGGGTCAACTGTTTGGGACCCGGCGCAATCATCACCCCTGGAATGCAAGCAACCTATGATGACGACGTCCTCGATGACATTGGCGATACACCCATTCCACAACCGGGTACACCCGAGGATGTCGCCAACGGCGCTGTTTTTTTAGTCTCTCCCGCCGGACGCTTTATCACCGGAGAGGTTCTGATGGTCGATGGCGGGGTGTCCCGTTACGGATCCAATCAGGCGCTTAAGTCCTCGGACTTCCCCCATCGCGGTGCGCTCGGACCTGACTGGGCGGACTGAGCCGGTTTCAGAGAACCTACTTGTTCAATCACATCAGCTGTACCTAACTTCTGTCACCGTCTCGGTTGCTCCGGCCTCAACCGCCTCGACGCTCTCGGCAAGATCCGAAAGATATTGATCCGTTACGCTCGCGTGAAACGGCGACAACATTAAATGCAAGGCTTTTGGTTGAGTACAAAGGCTGGTCACCCAGCCACGCTCATAAAGTTTTCGGTAGACCGCAAAAACATCAAGATCTGAGCGAGTAAAAGCAAGGATTCCAAGCTGCGGTGCGCCGATGACTTCAAAACCTAACCCTTCTACACCTGCCTCGATCGCAGCTCTCGCTTCGGTGACCTGCCGTTGCTTGGCTTGATAGCCAGAGACGCCCAAATAGTTCATCACTGCCCAGGCTGATGAAATGGCACCGCCAGGCCGCGTTCCCGCGAGGGTCGGCGTCACCATTCGGCCCGCTGGCCAATCTCGCTGATCAAAAACCATGAAGTCTCTCAAAGCCTCGGTTCGATAAAAAACCGTGCTGGCTCCTTTTGCACAATAACCATACTTGTGAAGATCCGCCGACATCGAAAGCACTCCGGGCAAGGCGAAATCAAAATCGGGAATCGGCGCGCCGTTGAGTCGAACAAAAGGCGCGATATACCCCCCCACGCAGGCGTCAACATGCAGCCAAACCTGCCGCTCGATCGCGAGTGCGCTGAGTTCAGCCATGGGGTCGATCAATCCGTAAGGGAAGCTTGGAGCAGATCCCACTAGCATGATGGTCGATCCGTCGATCTGCTCTGACATCCCGGGAACATCTGCCAAAGAGACAGCCGTCACAGGTACCCGGCGAATTTCGAGAGACATCAAGGCCGCAGCCTTATCAAAAGCCGGGTGCGCCGAGTAAGGCATGACCAAATTAAAGGGTTCAGGCAAACTGATCGATCGCGCATAATCCCGAGCAGCCTTGACCGCCATTGTAATCGAATCCGTGCCCCCAGAGGTCATATGACCCACCGCCCCCCTGGGACCATGAAGCAAATGCAACCCCATCGCGACCACTTCCTCCTCCATTCGTTTTAAGGAAGGAAAAGCAGCGGGCCCAAGACCATTTTCTGAGAGATAGAGCGTGTAGGCCTCTTTTTGGACCCGGGTAACGTCCTCACCGGCATTGAACACATAAACCGCAGTTTTGCCTTCGCGCCATCGAACATCCCCGCCGCCCCGCTCCACCATCTCGGAGCGCAGATCATCAAAAGGTCGACCCGTCTCCGGCATTTTGAACGTCACCTGATCAGTACTCACCTCGGTCTCCTTAAAACGATTTAGTTTGTTCGCCTTTACCGCATCATAGCCAAGAATCAGGGCACTGCGAAAGCTGTACCCTAGGAGCCGGCATCAGCCATCCACTGATCAAACGGCATCAAATCTTAACGGTTCATTGCTCACAACCTTCTGGCGTACCTCCGTAGCGTTTGGGTTAGGTCTTAAGCAAACGAATGAAATCCCCCGCCATGAGCCGAGAGCGAGTCAGCCGCGTGGCTCAAGGGCCGGAAAAATGCATTGGCAATACATCGCGCCAAATGCGAAGAAGACAGCTCACTTCCAATGAACACGACATCTCAGCGGGCTAACCTTTTTAATGAACAAAGCCTTGTCAATGAACAAAGCCTTTGCAAATCAAACCAGATCACGTAGCGTTAACCCTGCTTATTTTGAGGCCGTACCTGTGAGCCTAATGACATCACTGAGTTCAAACGAAATAACCCGACAACCCATGCTGCTCATCGCCGCTTGTGTCGG
Organism: uncultured Gammaproteobacteria bacterium; assembly: GCA_913064795.1. Classification (GTDB taxonomy): domain Bacteria; phylum Pseudomonadota; class Gammaproteobacteria; order Pseudomonadales; family Azotimanducaceae; genus UBA9926. Next base: position 4,861 of record CAJYBS010000036.1, on the reverse strand, counting down.
CGTCATTTGCAGCTCGATCGTCTTGCCGTTTTACACCATGGGCTTATTCGTCGTGCCTGTAACCGAGGAGTTCGGCTGGTCTCGAACAGAATTTCAGCTCTCGCTGCTGTTTAGCACTGGCATCGGCGTCTTTACCTCTCCGGTCATTGGCCTTTTGATCCATCGCTACGGCGCAAGACCTGTGGCGCTTTTTGGACTGGTCGGGCTCAGTCTCGCCTTTGTCGTTCCCGCAACATCTACAGGTGCCCTCTGGCAATTTTATGGCGCCTACGCCTGCATGGCCCTGTTAGGGGCTGGCACCATCCCCGTGACTTGGACGACCGCAGTCACCGCAAATTTCCAGACCCATAGGGGATTAGCGCTCGGCTTGGTCCTCAGCGGCACCGGCCTTTGTGCTGTGATCGTCCCCCCCATTATTGCCTACATTTTGGCCAACTACGGCTGGCGTGCGGGCTATCTCGGACTAGCGGTGTTGCCCGTTGTCGTTGCCGGGCCGCTGGTTTATTTTTTCTTTAGGCCTCAAGACCGGCTTCAGGGTCAGTCACCCGAGGTTGACCAGCCCGCCAATTTATCGGGCTTTACGCTGGCGGAAGCGGTTACCTCTTATAAGTTTTGGGTTTTACTGTTCTCAATTTTTCTGGTGTATATCGCGCAATCGGGCCTGATCCCTAATCTTGTACCAGCACTCACCGATGCTGGCATTAACCCTGTCGCAGCTGCGGAGACCATGAGTCTCTTCGGTGTCGCCGTGATCACGGGCCGATTGGTCATCGGATTTTGCGTAGACCGCTTTTGGGCGCCGGGTGTGGCAGCACTTGCCATCAGCCTACCCATTGTCGGTTGTCTGCTGCTTTGGTCGGAACTGACTTTGCTGAATGCGCAAATCGCGGCACTGCTTCTTGGGTTCGCTGCAGGCGCCGAGCTTGATCTGATGGCATTTTTGGCAGCGAAATATTTTGGCGCTCGACACTACGCAAAAATTTACGGCTTTCTCTATGCTGCTCTGGCTTCCGCCTCGGGCATCGCTCCGGCGCTTTTTGCGGCGATCTACGAATCAACCCAAAGTTACCAATTGGGCTTCGCCCTTGGCGCCGCCGCGTTCAGCCTTTCGGTTGTGCTTGTACTTTTACTCGGACGTTATCCTGTGTTGCCAGACGCAAGCGATTGATCTTCTGATTCAAACCACTGCCGCAATACGAATTTTTGGATTTTCGTTGCCGACATTGGCCAGTCGGTGACAAATCGAACATGACGCGGAATTTTAAAGCTTGCGATCTTTCCCTGGCAGAACTCAATCAATTCAACTGCAGTCAGATCGTGACCAACGTGGCACTCAATATAAGCGCACGCCACCTCCTGCAACCGAGCATCAGGTACACCAATGATTTGCGCCATTTTTACCCCGGGATGCTGAGACAACAAGGATTCAATTTCTATCGCCGCCACATTTTCGCCGCCGACTTTGAGCATGTCTTTAATCCGGCCGTGAAACTCGATCTCACCATTGCTCGTCATCGCACAAAGGTCACCGGTTTTGAACCAACCCTCCTCAAAAGCCTCCGCATTTTTATCAGGCGATTTATAGTAGCCTTTAAAGATAGCGTAACCGCGCAACAAAATTTCGCCCTTTTCACCGGGTGCGCAGCCTGCACCTGTCTCCGGATTAACCACTTTTGCCTCAAGCCCGGGCATGGGTTGACCGCACGTCGTCAGCCGCGTCTCTAGGGATTCATCAGGATGATTAAACGCAATCACGCCCCCCGCTTCCGTCAGACCATAAGCACCGGTCTGAACCGCCTGGGGAAACGCCTCCTGAAATTGGCGCAGGACGTCCGGCGGTGCAACATTGTTAAGTCTTCGAATCGAAGACAGGTCGCGTGTCCCAAAGTCAGGGTGAGCAATCAGTGCGGCGGTTACCGTCGGAAACGACGGAAAGGCCACGGTCGCACGCTCTCGTTCCATCATCTCAAGACTGAGGCCAGAATCGACATGGGTCATGGAGAGCATCGCGGCTCCAGCATCGATACAACACATTAAGGGCAGGATCGACGCCATGTGAAACATCGGCAAGGGCGCCCAAAATCGATCCGCTTTGCTCAAAAAATAACGGCTGCGGTTCATATTGATCCCGTTTTGAACAAGCATCTCATGATGCAAGGGGCACCCCTTTGGATGAGCCGTGGTACCAGAGGTGTACATCATAATGGCCGGGGACATCACGGAAATTTCAGAGTGTGCTGCGAGCATCTCTGCTTGAGGAACCGATTCAGCCAAAGCCTCAAATTCTGATTGCCCAACAAAGCCCTCCCGAGGATTCCCAAGCATCACCAGACCCTCTAGCCGTTCGGGCGCTTTAGTGGTCACCGCCTCCAACAGAAGGTCCCCAAAATTAGCGTATTCGCTCACGAGATCATGCGTAACGACCCATTTAATATCTGCATTGTCGAGGACGTAGGCGAGCTCCTGGGCTTTATAGCGTGCATTCATGGGCACCGCCACCGCGCCAAGCAGCTGTAGGCCCAAAAGGCACTCGATAAACTCTGGGCAATTGGCCATCAGCAATCCGACATGATCACCGGGTCCCACGCCGCTGGCGGAGAAACTGCAACCACGGCTGATCGCTGCAATTCGAAGGCTCTCGTAGGTGTGTCGATGGTTAGGAAAGATCAAAACGTCTTCATCGCCAAATTGATCCGCAGCATTCAAGAAATACTGTCCTAAAGTCAGGTTTTGGGTTTCCATCTTGCCATCAGCTTTTGTCTATTCGTCGGACCAAAAGCATACGATGTAACGCTCAAATAATCGAACTCACGAAATGCCCCCGGTTTCTGAAGATCACTGCCGCCCGAAAAGACTGTTTGAGGGTTGTTTGCTCTGAGGTTCACCCCATTCCCATAGCCCACACTAGGAGAAGCACCTGGCCAAGAAGGCGTTCCCAATCGGTTCTCCGAAAAAGCGAACTGAGGTCTTCGCCGCAGATAACCCTTGGATTACACTCTACGGTCTCCACCTAAGGACGTGCCCCATGAAATTCAGCTTTTGGCCGAGGCCCACCCATACCTTTGATGAAACAAAGTATCTTGCGCAAAAGGTCGAGCGTACCGGTTGGGACGGCCTCTGGTTGGCAGATCATTTCATGCCGAATGCGCAAGATGTTAGCGCTCCTTGGCCGGAAGCCCTCACCACGCTGTCGGCAATCGCTGCTGTCACACCCCGAATCAGACTCGGCACACTGGTGGTCGGCAACACTTACCGTCATCCTGCTGTCCTTGCAAAAATGGCTGCAACCATCGATCACATCAGCAATGGCCGGATGGTGCTTGGTCTTGGTGCGGGATGGCAAGAAAATGAGCACCGCAAATACGGCATCGATTTCTTTGATGTGCCCGGTCGCTTGGCTCGACTGGAAGAGGCCTGCAAAGTGATCAAGCATCTATTCCAGAATGAATCGAGCACCTTCGAAGGAGACTTCTATCAGCTTGCAGAGGCCCCTCTTGAACCCAAGCCAGTACAAAACCCGCTCCCCTTATTGATCGGGGGCGGCGGGGAAAAAGTCACTCTGCGCATCACAGCCCAGTATGCCGATGAATGGAATGTCTGGGGTACCGTCGCAACCCTCAAGCATAAAATCCGTGTGCTCGACGAGCACTGTGAACGGCTGGGTCGCGATCCGAAAACCCTCAGACGGACAGCGGTCGCGCTCGTCTATTTGACCGACGACACTGCTGTTGCTGAAAAGATGCGAAACAACACGCAAGCGACTATTGCCGGTTCGGTTGCCGCCTTGCAAGATACTGTTGCGGCCTATCAGGCCTTAGGCGTCGATGAGCTGATTGTTCCAAACTTTAACCTTCGCGGCGACGCTGAGGATGTTATGGACCAACTGATCGGCGAGGTCTTCGCCCCATTTAAAACTTAGGCTCGTTAGCAAGGATCACTGCATTCACAGCGTTTAACAATCAGCCGACTGTCCGATAACCGCCTGCAGAAGCGCCAAGCCTGCCACGTTCAGGTCCTGCCAAGCCAAAAATAAATAGTGCATTAAACTCGCCATCAGGCCTAAGTCAGCAACTGCTACCGCAGTCAGGTTTTAACTTTTTCTACGCAACCTATTTATGCAGCTTTGTTCTGGTGTAGCTTTGTTCTGGTGCCGAGTTATTTTAGTTTTTGTTTTTCTTGGTGTTGCCTTGCTTTAGCAAGGCCTAGGGGGGCAAGTTCAGCCGGTGCCCGGCGATCCACTCCAAACTCGCAAGCATTTTAATGACGCACCATTGGCGTTCGGCCCATGAGCAACATCGCCAGCAATTGCCAGCAATTGCCAGCGCTCGGCCTCACTCGAGGTGGATATCGTCACCCACGATCTGGGCAAGGTGTCGTCAAATATCAGCCACAACAGCATTGGCACCATCAAACGCAATGGCCGTCCTGCGACCAATGTCGCTGCCGCCCCCGGTCACAATCACCCTCCATCCATAAAGTCCCCCCAAGCTCTTCCCTGTCCACCAATGCATCCAGCTCACAGGCTGGTTGCGTTGCGTTTTTGCTGGGCAAAGACTATAACGGGTAGTCTTCAAAACACAGAGACTCTCATGCGTTTCCATCGACTTTTGGTTTTCGTGACAACGACTTGGCTCATAGGATGCGGCATTCAACCGGATCAGGAGACCCTGCGGACAACCCACTATGGACCTGTGATCGGCACCACAGACTCAGACGTTCAAATCTGGCGGGGTATTCCTTTCGCGGCAGCGCCCGTCGAGCAACTGCGCTGGCGATCGCCCCAAGCGCCATTACCATGGGAGGCGCCGCTTGAGGCACTTGAATTTGCTAGCAGTTGTTTTCAAGGTCAGTGGCTTGGGAC
>CAJYBS010000035.1 GCA_913064795.1 uncultured Gammaproteobacteria bacterium | reverse complement strand
CTCAGTTCGGGATGAGTAGGGCGATTGTTGGGTGAGGACTCTCTTTGCATGCGGAGTTTCTTTGCATGCGGACTTTCTTTGCATGAAGACTTTCTTTAGGTGAGGACTTCCTTTGAGCCTATGCGATGATGGCTGAACCTGCATGATAAGGTTCAAGCGGTTCGCAGATCCAGGAATCATCTGATGATAGGATGAGGTCTGCAGTGTTGAACAATGAGGTGGCTTGATGAACGCAATTCCTGGCAGTAATACTTTTCCGTCCTGTCACGGTGGTCTTGAGAATCTAGATGAAGAACATAATTACTGGATCGATCAGATAGAGGGCGAGGTGCCCTTAGATCTTGAAGGGACCTTTTTTCGCAACGGACCCGGTCGCCAGAGAATTGGTAACAGTCGATACGGCCATTGGTTTGATGGTGACGGTATGATTTGCGCGTTCACCTTCCAGGAAGGTCGAGTCCATTTTAAGAACCAGTACATTCGTACGCCGAAGTACCTTGCCGAAACTGAGGCTCAGGCGGTTTGTTATCGAGGCTTCGGGACTCAAATTCCTGGCGGGTTGCGAAAAAATTGGCTGAAGATGCCAGCCAACCCAGCCAATACCAGTCTAATTCACCACGGCGGCCATCTGTTAGCGTTGAATGAAGGCGGTCGGCCTTGGGCCGTCGATCCGGGAACCCTCGAGACCCTGGGGGAATTCAGTTACGAAGGGGGACTTAAGCCAGGTCAAGTGTTCAGTGCGCACGGCAAAATTCATCCCAGAACCGGGGATTACATTAATTTTGGCGCCGGAATCTCAGGTTTTGGAATGAAAGGTCCGAAGCCATGCCTCAATCTCTACCGCATTAACAGTGCGGGGCAATTATTTCAGAATCACCAGTTACCGCTGGGCTCTTTCCCCTTTTGCCATGATTTTGCGTTGAGCGATCGGTATGCAATATTTTTTGTTGGGTCCATTGTCTTTGGCAACATGTTACCTGTGATATTGGGGGCCAGAACGATCTCAGATCAAGTGAACTTTGACTCGAAGATCGCGATGCAGATTCTGGTTTTGGATCTTGAAGACTTCTCGTTAGTCCGTTCTTTTGAAACCGATCCGGGGGCGATCATTCACTTCGGTAATGCGTTCGAATCGGGAGATGAGCTAATAGTCGATGGGATGTATCAGGACAATTTTGCCGCAAACGATACTTTGAGCGATGTCTTTGACCCAGAGGGGCGTTTTGGTGGGGGTTACTATCAACGCTACACCATGAACCTTAAGACTGGCGATCTGCAGTGCGAAAGAGTCGTTGAAACCGAATCAGAGTTTCCAACGATTAATCCGACTGTTGCCGGGCAACGCCACCAATTCACTTACACGGCTTGCTCGATTGATAATGGGGCAGACAGTTTTTTCAACGGAATTGCAAAAGTCGACTTTGACGGCGGCGCTGAGACCGTGACCTTGCCCCAGGGGTATTATGGGTCGGAGCCTGTTTTTGCGGCGTCGACCGGATCGAGCTCCGAGGACGATGGTTATCTCTTAGAAGTGGTGTATAACGGTTTTGATCACATTAGCGAGCTCCAAATCCATCGCGCTCAAGCCATTGGCGATTGCGTGTGCAGATTGAAACTCAAGCATCATGTGCCCCACCAATTTCACGGACTCTTTTCTCCCACGGTCTTTGTCTAGACAAGAGTGCCGCTTGTTAGCCTGACCGATAGTTGCCCCTGCCGACGACTCGAAGGGGGCCATTGGGGCACCCTTGTGGGATCAACTGCCGCTAACTCAATTCGATGACCGCTGTCGCTTCTACTTCAATCAATAAAGGTTTCATAACCAGAGCTGAAACGCCAACTAGGGTAGAGGCGGGCTGGTTGGTGTGCGTGAAGAATTTTGCTTTGACTCGACCGTTTGTTTTGCTCCGGTCTGAATCAAGATCGACGATATAGGTGTTGAGCTTGACGACATCTTCGGGCCCAGCCCCTGCCGACTTCAACTCATTGACTAAGTTTTGATGGGCGATCTCTGCTTGTTCCTCGAAGGTCTCACCCACTCTTCCGTCTGCATACCCGACCTGACCTGAGACGATGATGGTTTTAACGCCCTGAGCGCTGTAGGTGACGGTATTCGTAAAGCCCATAGCGTGCGGGTTGATAAATTCTTTAGTGAGCATAGGGTTCTCTTTGCATTGGCGTGTTGGTCAGAGTAAATCAGTGGCGCCAAAAAATGCAAAGTATTACCAGAATTTAAGGGGCTAATATAGGTCGATCAAGGCGGCTCAAGCATTGCGTCATGAAGACCGAGGCGGTGAGCCTTTGAGTCACTGCTGGAGGATGCAAAGCGATCACAGGGTGGTTTGTTTTATCTTTCTAAAAACCTACTGCTGACTGACAATCGGATCGTTTGTCTCAGGGAACTGACTGAAGGGAAAAGGTTTTTGCTCCGTCCTGAAAGTCTCATAGCTTAGAATCTGGCCAATATAGGTACAAAGACTCTCGCTGAAAAGGAGTAGACGACGGTTGAGCTCGCCGGTGACCAGTCCAGAGACAAACTGGTAGATACAGACAAACACCAGAACAAACTCAGCAATTGAGTAAAAAATAGCGAGCAAGAGCATATACAAGCCGCGATTCCAAGTGGCTGTGGTGCGGGTTGGCCGTAGAGCATTGTTCATTTTACCTTCCTCTGTATAGATTGATCAGCGTGGTTCAAGAGGCGGGTTGCCGATCGCTGCAACTCGCCTCTCAAGAGACCGGTAGTGCCTCTGGCTCATGGGCGCGAGCGCTACTCGTGGGGTGTTCTTGCAACCTTGCGGACGAGGCTTAGAGCGAGCTTTCATGAGTCCAAGGTTAATGACAAGCAATGGGCTGCTCGCCGCGAATGGTCACTCGGTAGCCTTTTCGTCTTTCTGGAAAATAATCAAAAGCCGCGTAGTGCTGGACACAGCGGTTGTCCCAAAAGACAACCGTGTTTGGCGCCCAGGCAATGCGGCAGTGCATCTTGACCGTGTAGGCGATATGGTCATAGAGCATCTTTAGCAGAGCGCGGCTCTCAGGCTGAGATACGCCATTGATCTTGCTCACGAACCCGTCGTTTACATAAAGCACTTTCTTGCCGGTCAACGGATGGATCCGTACCACGGGATGGTCAGTGGTTTCGAGTTCATCAAAGGCTTTGGCCCCGCTCAGATAAAGATAATGTCCACGGGGTTCGTGACGTGCTGTGAGCGTTTCAAGAAATTCTTGGATGGGCTTAGATAGCGACTCGAACGCTTGGTACATATCTGCAAAGAGCGTATCACCGCCGTGATCCGGGACTTGCTCCATACGCAGCATCGATAATCCGGGTGGCTTTGCCTCGCTCGATACATCGGAGTGCCAACCTTCTCCGGCGGCGTGTTTGGAGTTGGGTCCAGCTTGTATGACGATCAGCTCCTCAGGAATATGAGCGGGGTTATTTGGGAAAGTCAGAGGCTCGCCCAGTCGATGGGCAAATTCGGATTGTTCCTGTGGCGACAGACTCTGATTTCTAGCAACGACGACCCCACGCTCGGCACAAAGCAAGACCAACTCAGCAACTTCAGGCTCCGAAAGGTCTTTGAGTTGGATCGCGGCATCCAGTTCTGCCCCCAGTCTCGGTGTGATGTTTGAAGAAGTGAGCATCGTGGTCTCATTCATTGATGATTAAGAGAAGCCTCGCACAGAACAATATCGCCAGCAAGACGACGCCTTAAGTTACGTGAGACCAGATCAATGTGTGCGCAGTTGGGATCGGCCCGGAGGGCAAGGGCGTAGCAGTAACTGGCATCTTAATCGTTTGGGCTCTGACCGAATGCTCAGCACCAGTCGGACGGATTTAATTTAAACGGAACAAAAATTGTCTTTATCCGCTTCCCCATTCACGGCCGATTGGGAGAGGCATTTGGTGAGTTACGTTCCTACCTTGCCGGTCAGCGTTCCCTAAATCATGCTGGACTTCAATGGGTAGGCGCTGCCGTGCCGACTTGCGCGACGTCCAATGATCTTTTCTTTTGGGGCTCCACCTCGTAACGTTGCTCTGTCACTAGAGAGGATAAATGCCAATGACCTCAGAGCAAGAAATTACCAACCTCATGCATCAGTACTGCAGGGCAATCGATTCAGGAGATCTTAAAACATTCGCGGAGCTGTTTGTGAACGCGCAGTGGATCGCCGAGGGAAAGGTGCCTGGGCCGGAATCCATGAACAACATGATTCTTTACGAAGATGGAACCCCGCGAACAAAACACGTGATTACGAATCTGAGTTTGACAGTTGATGAGGCTGCGGGCTCCGCTACCAGCCACAGTTATGTGACTGTCTATCAACAAACCCCGGACTTTCCGCTTCAGGCGATTTTTGCAGGGGACTACATTGACGCGTTTTCCCGGGGTGCCAATGGCTGGGCGTTTACCAAGCGCGAAATTAGAAACTCTCTCATCGGCAATATGCAGGCGCATCTCAAAGTGCCCTCATTAACCATTCCCGGAGCGACTCCTTAATCCCTGTACAGGTTAATCTGGGATCGCTGCCCAAATCGCTTGAATTCTGTCATGAATCAATAAGGCCTCGTCCCAGCGATTGGATAGCTCCCGCTGGGTCCCGTCGGTAATCGCATAGGGGGGCGGGCCTAATTCCACCAGAAACCTCAAGGTGTCATTGGGGCCGCTGCGGGCTGACCAGGCGTTGAAACCCTGACGCCACCAGTCAAAATATTGGGCGACCCAAAGGGCGTGTTGCTCAAATTCGATGGCGATTTGAATTTGCTGGTTGTTTGAGATTCGGCCTTGAAAGGAATCGGAACGCTCAATGACCGTGCTGAAGTAGGCTGCGTCAACAGCACTCAAAGGGAGCTGTAATTCCCGGTCAACGACGAAATGGGACAAGTCCGCGCAGAGACGAAGTTGTGGTACGCGTTTTAAAATCTCCAGGGTGTAGAACAGGTCGTTTAAGGTGCTGTTGCGATGGGTTTCCATGAGCACAGGAAAGGGATAGTCGCTGGCAAGAGCCAACCAGTCGTCGATGATCGGGACTGCCTCGGCGGGTGTTAAGGGCATGACTTCAGCAATGATATTGACTTGAGTCGCTTGCAGCTCTGCGGACATTTCCAGCAGCGGCTTGAGTGAATCTGCGCTGTGCGGAAAAGCATTGACCATGCACTTTAAACCGAGCTCCTCAAATAGCGGCTTTAACTTTAGGCTGTCCTCGATCTCTGAAACGTTAGGATCAAGACAAGCACCTGTGTATCCAGCATCCGCAATACGCTTCAGATGCACCGCTTTGGGCTGCTCCGCTTGCCCTGGAATTCGGTCTTCCATCGCCCAGAGGGATTGATAAAGTTCGAGGGTTTGGGCCACGGATTAAAATGCGGTGAGAAAAGATGCGGCATTGCCGCCGGTCAATTTTGCTGATTGCGCCGCTTTTAAGAACTCGGCTCCTGTCACAGATTGTAGTCCGGGGGCATCATGAAAAATTCGGTAGGTTCTGTAGCGGTGATACATCAATAGCTGAGGCCACAATTGAATGACGGTCAGAGGGTCATCGCCAAAAAGTTGTCGATGAAGCTCGGGCAGTTCAAACCAGGGAGCCGTCGGTTTTGCGTGGTGGGCGTTGTGGTACCCAAAGTTGAGAATCAGCCAATTCACGAACGGGTAGCGCCAAGACAGTATTGGACTGAACGTGTGCTCCTGCTCCCAAAGGAGGTCACCTTTGTGCTCTGAGACTTCGTCGGTAAACAAGTTCAGGTGGTAGGGGTAGTCGTGCTCGAGTCCATCTACAAATCGTAGAACAATGATCATCATCGTGTACGCCAGAGCGTAACCAACGAAGGCGGCCGGGCTTAGGTAGACAATGGCAACGAGCAAGCTGCCCCGCACTAAGATGACGGCTAGATTGCGACGCCACTGGTAGCGGCGCTGGGGAATAATAAACCCGCTGAAAACCATGATGGTGTGCATCAAGATATCGTGCGCTGGGATGTAGAACCACTCTAAAAAAATAGTGATTCGATAAATCAGAGGGTGAGAGATGAAGAAGGCTTCATAGTCAAACCAGACGACATCATCATTTTCCACGTGATGTCTAAAATGCTTGGTTCGGATATCCTTAATGGTGCCATAACAAGCGCCGCAGACCCAAGCGAGTAAGCTCGCGAGTTGGCTGTTGTGATGATTAGATTTGAAAATCGTGTTGTGGGCACACTCATGAATGAGGTAAGCCGCGATAATCATGCCGTGGCCTAAAAGCAGAACGCCTGGGATAAACCCGGCCCACCCCCCGTTAAAAAGTAACCACCAACCTGCGCTATAACCCAGGAGCGCATAAGCGATCGCCGCGGTGTGGTAGCGGCGGGCTCGACTGGATTTGAAAGTCCAAGTATTCATGATGCTCCGGTTGCTCGTTGCTGTGCTGAAGTGGTCCCTTCAATCCGCGATTTTTTGAATGCTGTTCGACGAAGGAACAAATCGTCGTGTTTTGTCTCGAAAATTATACGGATTAACGGCGCGGAACAACATCCCAGACTTTTGTCTGCACGCTGGCTCAAAGGGGCGTTTACCCTGTCCGCCTTCAGTGCAGAGATGAGGGGTCAGGGTTAAGCGCCGAGGTTAAGCACCGGGCCCACTGTCGCTGCTCGAATGGATCAAGGCATCTTCGACCGCTCTGATATCATCGGCGGACCAATCCAGCCAGTCTTTGAGAACCTCTTGGTTATGTTCACCCAAATGGGGCGCACCGCTTGCGACAGAGGATTGATGCCGTCTAAAACGATAGGGAGATTGAGGGATCGATCGGGTTCCGCCGGCGCGATCATCAACCTGAGCAATGGTGCCTCGGGCCTTCACCGATGCCAGCTCACCCACATCACTGGCTTTTCTGACGTCACCCCAGGCGATATTCATTTTGTTTAGTGCTGCGACGACGGCATCTCGATCGGCGCAGGTTTGGTTAAAAAAATGTGACGTTGCGGCCCGTCGTGCGGCGATCTTCTCTTCAAGGCTTGGCGCCGTCGATGGGTCGAGTCCATCGTCAACGGCAAAAATGGTGTGGAGTTGGTGCCAAATGAATTTGAAATCCCCGGCCAATATCAGTCGTCCCGCGGAGGTGTCATAGACCTCGTTGGAAACAATGTGTCTGACCTGATCAAGCGCATAGTTCATACCATCGTTGGTCACGATACTGGCATCCACCATTGCAAGATCAATGTGATCCCCAAGACCACTGGTCTCTCGGGCAAACAAAACCGCAAGCAGGCCTACAAGCCCATGGAGAGACGCGTTGGTGTCGGCAACCGACAGTGCAATATCGGACGGGAAGGCTTGACTGATCAATGACTGACGTTCGATGAGACCGATTTCAGCGTGGACCACGGGCGCGTAGGCTGCGCGGCGGCTGTCGGGATTGTTGGCGCCAAAGCCCGAAATCGAGAGCATGATCAAGCGCGGATTGATCGCGCTCAAAACCTCGTAGTCAAGGCCAAGTCTGCCCATCACGTCAGGGCGAAAGTTTTCAATGAGGACATCTGCCTTTTTTACGAGGGTCTTGACCAGGTCAACGCCGGAGGGTTTCCGCAGGTCAATAGACAGGTTTCGTTTGCCAGCATTCTGCTGATTGTAATAGCCCGAAATGCCACCAATTTTTTGACCCCACAGGCGTGTGACGTCACCTTCTGGAGGCTCGAGCTTGACCACATCCGCCCCCAAATCTGAAAGCATTCTTCCTGCAAACGGTCCGGCTAACACTCGCGACAAGTCAAGAACTTTGATGTCTTTGAGAGGGTAGGTCATGTGGTTTCTCCGAAGTGGAATAGGGCCCCAGGCCATGAGTTATGGATGGGCTGTTAAGCTTTGGTGAGAGACTGATCATCCCGCAGGGCATCGAGCTGTCTTTGCACCCCTTTCGCCCACCAAGGGTGGGTCAATACCCAAAATTTATCGTTCTCAATGGCGCTCGCCACTAATTCACCGACCTCGTTGGGCGGCATCCCCTCTTCAAGTGCCGCTTGTATGCTGGCGCCCTTGGCGCCGGAAACTTTAGGCGGCGCAAGGGTCGGGTCTCGTTCAGGACGATAGGCCAGAGAGTTGTGACTGATGTTGGTGTTGATGGGGCCAGGGCACAAAACAGATGCGGTGATCGGGCTCTGCTTGCTGCGCAGTTCACGCTCAAGGGCGCACATCAGAGCAACGACACCGTGTTTGGCGACGCTATAGGCGCCCATTTTATTGGCGGAAATAAGACCGGCCATTGAGGCTGTCGCACTGATATGGCCTTCGCCTTGGGCCTCGATTAACGGTCCAAAGACCTTAACGCCATAAATTGGGCCCCAGAGATCCACATCAATGATCCATTTCCAGTCTTCGAGTTTGATGGATCTTGAAGAAGTAGGCAGTCCGACGCCCGCGTTATTGCAAAGAACATGGACGCCGCCAAAGGTGTTTAATGTCTCCTCCGCAAGGTGCTCTACATCTTCGAGTTTTGAGACATCGCAGCGCACGCCGATGGCGTCGACGCCGTTTTGTTTGAGTTCGAAGACAGTATTTTCGATGGTCTGTTCATTGACATCTGCGATCACCAGTTTCATTCCTCGAGCGGCAAAGGCATTCGCGATGCCGAGACCGATTCCGCTGCCACCGCCTGTGATCACCGCAACTCTATCCTTAAATGCTTTCATGCTGGGATGGACTACTAATGGTTCAAGATGGGTTCTTAGCGAGCAAGCGATCCCGAAACCGTCTCATGCCGCCAAGCCAGCGGTCATAGTCATCGGCTTTACGCTTGAAGTAGGTCGCAACCTCAGGATGGGGTAAGACCATAAATCGCTCCTCTAGGATTGCTCTGAAGCAATCGTTGGCTACGGTCTCTGGTTCCAAAATACCATCCATCGCTGCTTGACGGGTGTTTTTTCGCTTGCCGGGAACAGCAGGACCCAGGATGTTGGTTCGAACCGCTTGCGGGCAAAGCACCGAGACGCCAATACCTTGATCTGCATAGCTAATGGCCAACCATTCGGAGAGAGCAACCGCCGCATGTTTAGACACCGCGTAGGGCCCAGAGTCGATTTGGGTTAAAAGACCTGCTGCCGATGCGGTGTTGAGTAAATAGCCGCCCCCGCGTTCGATCATGGCCGGAATTACCGCCCGCGCTGCGTTGAGATGAGACCAGGTATGAACCTCCATCATTTGTTTCCAGTCCTCAGTGGAGAGGTTGAGCCCTCCTCGCCGGCCATAGCCG
>CAJYBS010000034.1 GCA_913064795.1 uncultured Gammaproteobacteria bacterium | reverse complement strand
TCAAGTCACTGACATTGCTGTCATCAAAAACGCCAAGGGTTAAACGAGCAGTAGTAATGAGTCTAGAAGCTCTAGGCCCCGCGGAGTGGGTCGGACATTCTGATCGTCTCTAATGAGCAATCCTTGGGCGAGACCGGCGTCTAGGAAATCGGTCAGCGCACTGCTTGCTAACCCGGTGCGCTCGGTGAACTGGCTCAGTAAAAACCCTTGATTGAGTCTTAAAGCATTCATCAAAAATTCAAGCTTGAGCTCCGCTGGTTCGACTGGTGTAGCGATACGTTTCGCCGCTTTGAGATAGTCATTCGGAACTCGAGACTTGCGGGTGCGGGTGATGACGAAATCGGGGTGGTGCTCAGTCAGTTTTCCGTGGGCGCCTGCTCCAAGCCCGATGTAATCCCCGAAATGCCAATAAGTGAGATTGTGCAGAGATCGATGGTTTTCACCGCGACTGAAGGCTGAAACCTCATATTGCTCATAGCCGTGATCATAAAGCCAAGTCCTGCCCTGTGCGCTGATGTCCTCTATCTCTGGCTCTGAGGGTAGTTTGGGTGTTCGATTGAAAAAAACAGTGTTGGGTTCGATCGTGAGCTGATACCAAGACAGGTGTTCAGGATTAAACGAGTTGGCGCAGGCTAAGTCTGTGAGGGCATCATCGGTATTTTGGTTGGGTAGACCATGAATAAGGTCAAGGTTGATGTTGTCAAAGCCCGCTCGCCGAGCAGATGCGATCGCATCTTTCGCCTCTGCCCCTGAATGCAGTCGCCCCAATGCCTGAAGTTTTTTATCTGAAAAGCTTTGAATACCCAAGCTAAGGCGATTAACGCCTGCGGCGCGATAGCCTTGAAACTTGATCTGATCGCTGGATCCGGGATTGGCCTCGAGTGTACATTCGGCCTCTGAAGCGATGGGTAGTCGTCGATCGACGCCCTCAAGCAAGCGAGCGATACCGGCGGGTGAGACAAGACTGGGTGTACCGCCACCCATAAAAACTGAACTGATCTGCGCTTCAAGGTGGAAATCTTCGATATCTCGGTCGAGGTCAAAAAGCAGCTGATCGACATAGAGTGTTTCGAGTTCGGAATCAAGCTTGGCGCTCCCGCCGACATCAAGAACGTGGGAATTGAAATCGCAGTAAGGACATTTTTTTTCGCACCAAGGGAAATGGATGTACAGCGCAAGGGGTGGCTTGTTCACGCGCATTTCTTCTTTGGACGGATAGAGCCCCTTATTTTTAGTCGATCATGGATGCGTCCATCGGTGATCCCCTGGGTCAGAAGGTGATGCCCTTTCATGGTTGAAATCGTATGTTTAATTGGTGTGTCAGGGCTCGCAGCGCCTGGCCGCGGTGACTGCGGTGGTTTTTCTCCGCGGCGCTTAGCTCCGCGGCGCTCAATTGAACATCGGCGATATAAAACAGGGGATCGTAACCAAACCCACCGTCTCCTCGAGGAGACCTAAGAATCTCGCCATGCCAACGCCCTTGGGCAATGACCGGATCCGGGTCCATGGCGTGTTCGACAAAAACGATGGTGGCATGAAAAAAGGCCGCGCGATTCAATGCAGATTCAAGTGCGCTAAGGAGTTTTTGACAATTGTCTAGATCAGTTGCGTTGGATCCCGCATAGCGCCCTGAAAAAATACCAGGGGCGCCATCAAGTGCTTCGACCACCAGTCCAGAATCATCTGCCAGGGCCGGCAACCCACTTTCCTGAGCAGCATGGCGAGCTTTCAAAAGTGCATTCTCAATAAAAGTAAGGCCCGTTTCTTCAACGCTCTCGATACCCAGCTCAGGTTGAGGAATGATTTGGTTGGAATTTAAAAATAGGGTTTCAAATTCTTGGATCTTTTTCAGATTTCCGCTGGCCAGTACGACCTTCGGAAACGGTAGATCAATAGTATTGTCGAGAGAATTCGAGGGCATAGGGTGGGTGGTCCGAATGAAATTGGATGTTGATTTTAAAACGCAGCCAGTCGCGTTCATGGTTGATCAATTCTGCGAGATAGTAAATCGCCGTTTGTTCTGTGATCTGGGTGAATGTCAGGGGTTGGGTTTGGTTAAGCACGGTGAGGGCGTGGCCCTGAACCTCAACCGCTGCGGGTTCATCACCTTTGCGCACGGATACGTTGATTAAGATTCGATTTTCAGCGCGGGTAATGCCCAATGTGCTCGCGGTGTCAGCTGGCACCAGCATCGATGAAAAGGCTGTGTAATGTATTTCATAGGGCCCGGTTTTGACGCTTTGGTCTCCGCTCGCATAGGAGCAAGCCAGGGCAAGATACAGGATCACGAGTTGCCAGAAAGCGGCGTTCTTAAAAACCAAAGACTAAGCCTCGTGGCATACCGGTCAGTGCGGCGAGGGGACGGACCAAAAGGCTGTTCTCAAGGAGAGACAGCCCGATGAATACCACGATGATTGAGAAATCTAATCCCCCTACGGCTGGAATCAGGCGGCGAGCCGGAGCACAAAGGGGATCGGTGATGTCTCGCACTAACTCTAACGCGGGATGACTGGAATAGGGCGCCAGCCAGCTTGCAATCACCGAAATCAACAAGGCGAAAAAGTAAAGATTGATGATACTTGCGATAATCGCAATGACAGCCCAGGCGAAATAGAGCAGATCAAATGGCAGGGCGCCTGCAAAGACCATGATCAGCACGATACCGATACTTTGGACAACGAGGGCGCAGGCCATATTGGCCACATCAAAGGTCCCAATAATAGGGAAAACGACTCGAAAAGGTTGGATCAAGGGATTGGTAGCTTTGACAATCCCTTGAGCAATCGGATTGTAGTAGTTGGCTTTGCTGGCTTGCATAATAAACCGAAGATTAAGCAGCATGACCAAAAGTCCGAACAAGGTCTGAATGATAAAGATGCCGCCGTCAGATAAATAATTGCCCATAGTGATTCCTAATGTGTGTCACGGCGCGCAGTTGACCGTTAAAAAATTACCTACGTGCCGGATAGCGTCTCAGATCTTACTTTAGCAGCCTCACATGCCTCAATCACAAGCGTTTCAAAGCCGCCCTGACTGAGGGCTTCGCATGCGGCTTGGGTGGTCCCACCGGGAGAGGTGACTTGTTGCCTGAGGATCCCTGGGGAATGGTGATTCTGGTGGGCCATTCTGGCAGCACCCAATGCCGTCTGGGTTACCAAAGTCGTGGCCGTGGTGT
Source organism: uncultured Gammaproteobacteria bacterium (assembly GCA_913064795.1). GTDB lineage: Bacteria > Pseudomonadota > Gammaproteobacteria > Pseudomonadales > Azotimanducaceae > UBA9926. The sequence continues at coordinate 6,177 of CAJYBS010000034.1, read as the reverse complement.
GCGAGAGGCCCATTTTTTCTGCAGCGGTGATCATGGTTTCCATCAAGTAGAAAAAATAAGCCGGACCGCTACCAGAAATGGCGGTCACCGCATCAAGATCCGCTTCCCGTTCGAACCATTCGGTGATCCCAACACTGGTAAGACACTCAACCACGGCTTCTCGGATAGAGGGGTCTACCGAAGGATCAGCAAACAAACCGAGCATTCCAGACCTCACCAATGCGGGTGTGTTGGGCATGCAACGAATCACGAGAGAGCTTTGGGACCATTGTTTGAGCTGCAGAGTGGTGACCCCCGCGGCCACGCTGATGAGGCACTTTTGATTCAGTGAACCCGCGAGCGCCTCACAGACGGGCTGGGCGAGTCCAGGCTTCACGCACAAAAAAATTAAATCAGCGGGACCCACGGCCTTAAGATTATCGGTTGTCCAGGGCACGCCTAACTGCTCAATGATTGTGCCTTGCGCCTTGCTGGGGTCGGCAACAGTGATGCGGTCTCTGGAAAAACCGGTTTCTAACAGACCTCCAATAATGGCCTGGGCAATATTACCGCCGCCGATGAAAGTGAGGTTTCTGTTCATAGTGTTTCTCCATTTTTACTTCGAGCGCCAAAAATCGCGGTGCCGATTCTGACCCAGGTGGCGCCGCTGGCAATGGCAGTCTCGAGATCATCGCTCATTCCCATGCTGAGTTGGTTGGCTCGGTCGATCTCCGGATCCGCCGGTAATTGCTCAAGGAGTTGTCTCAGTGTTATAAAAAAGTCACGACGAGCGCGCTGACCAAAGGATTGTGGCGGTAACGCCATTAGGCCCATGAACTCGAGTCGCGAAAGCGTTCGAATGTGATCGACCAATGCCGGCAATGCTTCCGGGGCCAGTCCGCCTTTGGAGGTTTCAGAGGCAAGGTTGACCTGGATGAAGACGCCCAATGGCGCTTTATCCTCGGGACGGTGTGCATTTAAGCGGGTTGCGATTTTCTCGGAGGCCAGGCCATGTACAAAATCGAAATGCGCTGCAATGTCGCGGGTCTTGTTGGATTGAATCTGCCCGATAAAGTGCCAGCGGGCATGGGGCAGCGCTTGAATTTTGGGTATTGCGTCTTGCAGGTAGTTTTCACCGAAATGACATTGGCCGGCTTCCATGGCCCTTGCGACATCTTCAATCGGCTTGGTTTTAGAGACGGCCAAGAGATTAACGTCACTGGGCAAACGGTTCGCGTTAAGACAAGCGTCAATGATACGTGTCTGAACCTGTTTTAAATTTTCGGAGATCAATGAGATGACGTCGTTTGTAGATGGCGAAAGCTATTGTCGCATACTAAGATAAACGAGCAAGGTCGGAGCAATGGGCGGTTGACTGGTCCATTTTAATACCGGATTAATTTTTCAAAAGGATTTTTTATGGATATCACCGAACTGCTGGCATTCAGTCATAAACAGGGTGCTTCTGACCTTCATCTCTCGGCGGGATTGCCGCCGATGATTCGAGTCGATGGCGATATCCGCCGAATCAATGTCCCAGCCCTAGATTCCAAGGAAGTCTATGGGCTGATCTATGAGATTATGAATGATAAGCAGCGGAAAGAATTCGAAGAGTTTTTGGAATGCGATTTTTCTTTTGAGATTCCAGGCATTGCGCGTTTTCGGGTGAACGCTTACAACCAGAATCGCGGCGCAGGAGGGGTTTTTAGAACGATTCCATCAAAGGTTTTGACGATGGAAGATTTGGGCATGGGAAATGTCTTCAGTAAGATTGCTCAAAGCACCCGAGGCCTCATTACGGTGACTGGCCCAACCGGTTCGGGTAAGAGCACCACGCTTGCCGCAATGATGGATTACGTAAATGCCAATCGCTACCAACATATCCTAACCATTGAAGATCCGATCGAATTTGTTCACGAAAGCAAGAAGAGTTTGGTCAACCAGAGAGAAGTTCACAGAGATACCCTGGGGTTCAATGAGGCGTTGAGGTCAGCCCTTCGAGAAGATCCCGACATTATATTGGTCGGTGAAATGCGCGATATGGAAACCATCCGCCTGGCACTCGAGGCGGCTGAAACAGGCCATGTCGTTTTTGGAACCTTGCACACGTCGTCTGCCGCAAAAACGATCGATCGTATCATTGACGTGTTCCCGGCGGCTGAAAAAGCGATGGTGCGATCAATGTTATCTGAATCATTGCAAGCCGTTATCTCGCAGAATTTACTTAAAAAAGTGGGTGGCGGCCGCGTGGCTGCGCATGAAATCATGCTATGCACCCCCGCGATTCGTAATCTCATTCGAGAGGATAAAGTGGCTCAGATGTATTCCGCGATTCAGACCGGCGGTCAGTTGGGAATGCAAACCCTGGATCAGTGCCTCAAAGATTTATTGGCGAAAGGATTGATCACTCGGGAGGCGGCTCAAGAGAAAGCGAAGATCCCCGAGGACTTTATGTAGCGCTAGGTTAACGTGCTGTCGCTGGACAGATAGGTTTCAAGGATCAATACAGCTGCGACATCGTCGATTGCATCACCCGCGCTGAGATTTTTCGCCTCGACGCTACTCAGACGTTCATCGACCATTGTGTGGGGAAGATTGAACCGTCCGGTCAGGCGCCGCGCAAACTTCTCGGCTTGAACGGATAGATCACTGGGCTCATCATCCATGTGCAGCGGTAAACCGACGACAAATGCCTCAGGCTGCCACTCTTTGATCAGCGCCTCAATTTCAGACCAATTGGGCTGGCCCTGACGGGCTTTTAGAATGGCCAGAGGCGATGCCGTCTGGGTAACGCGTTGACCGATCGCTACACCAATGCGATGGGTTCCATAATCAAAGCCCATAATCATCGACTGATTCATTGCAGATGGTCTGAAGTAAAACCGATCAACGCGGGATCAAACCCCAGTTGCGATGACCCTAAGCTGTAACGTTCAGCTTCTGGTTCGGACAGAAGTCCCCTCCAACCGAGTGATGTGATGAGCCAGACGTCTTCACTGATTTCTTGTTCGAGCTGGCCCTCGGCCCAGCCAGCGTATCCGAGCAGCGGCAGAACGGCATATTCCTCGGTTTGTCCTTGTTCCGCCGCGGCTCCCAAGTCGTGGATGAGTTTGGGCGGGAGGTTCAGTTGATCATTCGTGCAAACAGAGAGAAACCTTAGACAATCACTTTGGACCGGACCGCCAATGAGCAAATTTTCGTGGGTTATCGGATTCGGGGCATGGTCGAGTACTTCGCCAACCGATGCTCCTGCGGAGCGGTTAACAATAAATCCCAGGCTTCCCTCTGAATTATTCTCCAAGATGTAAATCACCGTTTCAGAGAAATAGTTGGTTTCAGACCTTGGGTGAGCGATTAAAAAACTGCCCTCGATGACTTGTTCGATCATGGTGTGAAGCCAACCGTGTTTGTGTTTTTACGAAACTGCCAAGTTCTTACAATTTCCAGGACGTCAGTGGTGTCTCGAAGGGCCGCAGAAAACGGTGGGAAGGGTTCAGCGAGCGCCACAATATCAACGGCGGCTTGATCCAGTAGAGACTCTCCGGAGCTTTCAAGAATAAGAATTTCTTTCAGTGAACCGTCAGCTCGGACGGCGACCAGTAGTCTGAGCTTTCCATAGATGCCAGCACGGCGCGCGGCCTCGGGGTAGTTCAAGTTGCCGATGGTCTCAACCTTGCGCTGCCAAGATCGTAAGTAAAAGGCTTCGGGACTCGCCGCAGCGTTGGCGCGACTCAGGCGCTGGACCCGAGTGCCAAAGGAAAAAGGGTCAGTCCTCGCGTCTTGTTGCGGGCTCCTAAATTGCCTGAGATCTGCTTGCAGAGGTCGGGTCGTTACTTTTTTGTCGAAGCGGGTTTGCTCCACCGGGGCCAATGAATTTTTGAGGGATTCTGTTTCAGAGGGCGCGGACCGCCTTGCCGGCGGCGCAGATTGGGAGAGCGGGTGCGACTTTAGAGGTGCATCTGTTTTTTCGTCAGATACTTGATGAACGTCTGATAAAAATTCGACGGTCTCAGGCGGAGTTTGACTGGGCACCAGAGCAATCGTCACATCCAGTACCCGTTCGGGAACTCGGCTCAATTCAGGTGAAAACGAGATGCCGAGGATGATCATCCCGTGGATGACTACAGCAAGAAATAAGGCAAAACCTAGACGATCGTCATTGAGCTTTTCCGACGCCAGCACAGCCTAGCCTATCTGTCCTTCGAGATGATCGAGATAATCCCCTGCGATGTCTAAGCCTTCGCTGGTGTCGAGTTCCCGAATACAGGTGGGACAGGTCACGTTGATCTCGGTGAGGTAATCACCGATGACATCAATGCCAACGAACAAAAGGCCCTTCTCGCGCAAGGTGGGCCCGACCTCATTGCAAATCCATCGATCCCGGTCGGTGAGCGTTCTGGCGACGCCGCTACCCCCTGCAGCGAGATTGCCGCGTGTTTCCCCGGCAGAGGGTATTCGCGCAAGACCATGGGGCACCGGTTCGCCATTAATCAACAATATTCGAGTATCTCCCTCTTTTATTTCTGGGATAAAACGTTGCGCCATGATTTTGCGGGTTCCCATTTCAGTCAAGGTCTCGATGATGACGTTGCGGTTGGTATCTTTGGTTTTGACCCTAAAGATGGACTGTCCCCCCATACCGTCCAAGGGCTTTAAAATAATATCCTGATAGTCGTCCTGCAACGCTCTCAGTTCCTCTGGGTTTGAGGTGACGATCACCTCGGGCACACAGTTGGGGAATTGCAGCGCGAACAATTTTTCGTTGCAATCGCGAATGCTACTCGGCCGATTAAACACAGGCGTCCCAGCGCGCTCGGCAAAATCTAGAAGGTAGGTTGCGTAGACGAACGCCATATCAAAGGGCGGGTCTTTGCGCATGAGAATAAGATCGAAAACAGTGGCATCTCCCTTAGAAAAACCAGCGCTTTGGAAGTAGTCCTTTGGATCGTCCTTCACTGTGATGGTCTGATAGTTCAGTTCTAGCACATCTTTGTTGAGCGAGAGATCTCCAAGGGTCATTACAGAAATCCGCCAACCGCGTTTCGCAGCAGCTAACATCATGGCAAAGGTACTGTCTTTCTTTGGATTGATGGACTCGATGGGGTCCATCACAATTCCGAGGTGACGAGCCAATTCGGCCTCCATTATTGTTTCGATCGATGATTGTAACCAGTTCCCACGACATGAAACAGTCAGCGATCAGGCTCACGCGAGGGTAACTCCGGTGAAAGAGCGGATTTTGGGCTACCGTCAGCGCATCAAGGTCAGCGATGAACTAGAAGCAGTCATAGTCTTGCTGCATAGCTTTCCCGTTTGTCACCGCACCGATGTAATGCCCTAGAGTGAGATTACCGGTTGAGGTGGAGCCGGAAAGTATCATCTTGCGTGTTGCGGGAACGTTGGAGGGTTCATAGGGGATTTATAAAGCCTGTGAGTGAACTAAGGGATGCGAGAACGAGGATACCAAAGCTGTAGATGGGGCTGAATACTCAAGCCCCGGTTTAAGCAGGCAAGACCGCTTGAACGCTGCGACAGCAGCGCTTTGAACGCGCTCAGATTGTGAGAGAGTTGCCAGAGCTTGATCGGCAGAAGTTCACATTAATCGTTGGAAAGGCCAAGACTGATCTCGCTCATTCCAGAAATGGGTCCTTTCTCAATGGTTCGACCTTGACTGATCTCGAGGGTGAAGTCGTCGCTATCGATGAGATTGTCGGGCACGTGAGACAACAGGATGCTCTTAACTTGATCGGTGTCATCTTGATGGGCGAAACGATGGGTGACGTGAGTGAATCCGTTGCGCTGGTCAAAAATCGAAACCGTTAGCCGGTCCACCGAAATAATTTCGCCGCTTCTTTCATACAAGCTCTGCTTACTGAGGAAGTCTTGTTCGCTAACCCAGAGGCTCATGGTCAAATCAGAAATTTCGAAACCGTGTTTGGTTTGCATCATGTATTGCCACAGTTTGAAGAGTTCAAACTCAATAAATCGAGTTTGTGTTGTGCCGCTAGGAGCCGTTAATTGGCAGCGAATCAGCTTTTGATTTTCATGGTTCGCCATAGATGGGCTCCCTTCTGAAGTGTTCAAGTGTAAACCAAGAAGCCTTCAATCGTTATATAAATGAAGTTGAACAGTCTAAATATTCTCCAACTGAAAATCCCCAAATCGGGTCTGAAGGTAGGCCAAAAGCGCCGCCGGCGC
>CAJYBS010000033.1 GCA_913064795.1 uncultured Gammaproteobacteria bacterium | reverse complement strand
AGGATATGACCTAGTCGTCAATGCCAGCGCCGCGGGTCTCTCAGGTCAGGTTCCCGACTTGCCCGATTCGATCATTGGAGAACATACGCAGTGTTATGATTTGAGTTACAACAAGGATGGCACGGCCTTCTTGCATTGGTCGGAGCATCATGGCGCTGGGATGTGTGTTGATGGTCTTGGCATGCTGATAGAACAAGCTGCTCTTGCCTTCGAAATTTGGTTTGGCTCAATGCCCAACACTGATCCACTTCGGTCGCGATTCAATGCTCGGCCTTTAAAGAGTTTGCCAGCCTGGAGGGCAGAATGAATCCATTACTCCGCGAAGCGGAATTGCCCCGCTTCGATCAAATTGATGCCAGCCACGTTGTGCCAGCCATTTCGGCGATTCTCGAAGAAAACCAAGCTGAGATTGATCGGCATAAAATGGCTTCAACTCCCGAGCAAGCTTATCGGGCATTTCACGAGTTTGAGCGGCTAGAGGCTCGGCTCGCAGAGGCTTGGTCCCCGGTGTCGCACCTTAACGCAGTCGTGAATAATGATGAATTGAGAGCCGCTTATAACGCTTGTTTGCCGCTGATCAGTGCTTATGAAACCGCGCAAGGGCAAGACCCAGCGCTTAAAAGTCTGTTCGAAGTCCTCAAGCAGAACGCGGGATCCCTGGGTTTAACCCTCGCTGAGCAAAAAGCCGTCGATAACGCACTTCGGGATTTTCAGTTATCAGGCGTTGATCTCGATCAACCGACTCGCGCACGCTTTGGTGCGCTGAAACAATCTCTGTCTGCGGCGACCAGTCGTTACGCCGAGAATGTGCTTGACGCCACCGATGCCTGGTACAAGCAATTAGAGACTCCGGATCGACTTCAAGGTTTACCCGAGCGTGCAATGGCTCTGGCTCGCCAGAGCGCAAAAGATGCTGACATGGAAGGTTATCGACTCACATTGAGCGCGCCCAGTTATTTGGCGGTGATGACCCACGCGGAAGATCGAGACCTTCGCCGCGAGGTGTATGAAGCGTTTGTCACCCGGGCTTCTGACCAAGGTCCGCAAGCGGGTCAGTTCGACAACACGGCACTGATGCAGGAGATTTTAATCGATCGTCAATCGCTGGCTGAAATTCTGGGTTTTGAACGGTTTACCGAGCTCAGCTTGGCAAGAAAAATGGCCCCAAGCCCAGAGAGGGTGCTTGAATTTTTGGCAGAGCTGGGTTCGCGAACGCGGCCCGTGGCCTTGGAGGATATGCGCGCAATTCATGCTTTTGCTCGGGATACACTGGATATCGAAACGGTAGAGCCTTGGGATTTAGCGTTTTGTGCCGAAGGTCTTAAGCGTCAGAGGTTTGCGCTGTCTGATGAAGATATTCGACCCTATTTTCCGGCGACCAAGGTGTTGAAGGGACTTTTTGAGATCGTAAGGCGGCTATTCGATGTCAACATCGAGCAGACAACGGACGTTACGGTTTGGCATTCTGATGTCACCACCTACGTCATCAAACGAGATGATGAAGTGATTGCCCGGTTTTATCTTGATTTGTACGCTCGGGCGAAGAAACGCGGTGGCGCTTGGATGGCTGATTGTCGATGTCGTCGGCGACATCCGCTCCACGGTTTGACCCTGCCCGTCGCTTTTTTGACCTGCAACTTCCCAGCGCCTCTCGACAGCCAGGATGCTTTGCTCAGTCATGATGAAGTGGTGACGTTATTTCATGAGTTTGGGCACGGCCTACATCATATGCTCACGCAGGTGGATTGCTTATCAGTTTCTGGGATCAATGGGGTTGCCTGGGATGCCGTTGAACTTCCCAGTCAATTTTTGGAAAACTGGTGTTGGGCGAAAGAAGCGTTGGAATTGATTTCTGGCCATCACCTTACGGGGGAACCTTTACCGGCGGCGCTTTTAGATAAAATGCTTGCGGTTAAAAATTACCAATCAGGCATGAAGATGGTTCGCCAGCTTGAGTTCGCGCTTTTTGACTTTAGATTGCACAACGAATTTGATGGCTCGTCATCGGTTGTTCAGCGTGTTCTTGATGAGGTGCGTGAATCGATCGGTGTCACGCCGAATATTCCAACGAACCGATTTCAGAATGGTTTCAACCACATCTTCGGGGATGAGATGGGTTATGCCGCGGGATACTACAGTTACAAGTGGGCTGAAGTTTTAAGCGCAGATGCCTTTTCAAAATTTGAAGCAGAAGGTTTGTTCAATCGCCAAACTGGGGAGCAGTTTTTATCGACAATCTTAGAGCACGGCGGATCGCAAGACGCCATGGCGCTATTTAAAGCATTTCGTGGCAGGGAACCGTCTGTTGACGCGCTGCTCAAGCAAGAGGGTATTGCATCTTGAGCCGGCGGTTTATCGCAGGGGCGCGCTGTCAAGAATGTGGCGCTGAAGACACCCTGTTTCTTGAGCGCCCTTCGACCTCAGACATTGTGCGTTGTATCGCCTGTGGCTTTCAGGAGACTCGCCCCCAGCCCAACAGCAGTGCCATGCCCGATCAGCCTCATGATGAAACTGCGCCCCAGGTTATTGAAATAATTAATGCTTCGACTTGAGAGCGCCGGCCACCGAGGCTATAATTGCGCCGCTTTTCGGTGGGGATTGATCCCCGTAAAGGACAGCCCAACGCTCAAGAAGCTTACATCTCGCGACGTCATCACCCATTAGGCGTCCTAAAGTGCCGCTGAAGGGCGTCAGGCTCGGGAAGACGACGGGTATTCAGCGATGAGAACAGCCCAAAGAATTAAAGCGCGTTGAAGGTGATTGGTGTCGATAAACGGGGTTAATAAGCCGAAAACACAGGATCTGTTTGGTGCATTCCCAGCGTAAAAGCCAGATAATTGAAGTCCCTACATTCAAGGACTCAAGAGCCAAGTAACAGGCGAAGGTCAGGGTCGCTAAAAGGAAAGGTAAAAAGTCATAATCGAACAGTGATAGGAGGGTCAAAGGACCCGAGAGGCTGTTCAGTTTTAAAGTGCGTGTGGCGCGCTAGAAAGGTCAAAAAAGTCATAAGACGGTGATCACAAGTCGTTAATCATAAGTCGTTAATAGGGTGGAGTTGCTGGTAATGGCAGGAACGGAAAAAAGACATCAAAGTCGTAATGGGTATATGGTCGGCCTTAAATGGTTGATTGCGGCCATTGCTGTAGGATCAAGCTGGAGTGTCCTCGCGGATTGGTCAGCACTCAATATGACCCAGGGCGTCACAGAAATCAGTCGCGAAGTCTACGATCTGCACATGTTGATTTTTGGAATCTGCGTTTTGATCGGGATTATCGTCTTTGGAATCATGATTTGGTCGATGTTGGTGCATCGCAAATCCCTAGGGCACGAACCTGCGACGTTTTCACACAATACGAAGCTCGAGTACGCCTGGACGATTATCCCAATCTTTATCCTGATTGGTATGGCCGTTCCTGCGACGAGCACTTTACGGGACATGTACGATTCTTCGAATGCTGATATTGATATCGAAGTTCGTGGGTATCAGTGGAAGTGGCAGTACACCTATTTGAACGACGATCCCGCTCAGGAAGTGAAGTTCATGAGTAGCTTGCTCACCCCGCCGGACGAATTCTACAACAGAGCTCCAAAGCGTGAGCATTACTTATCAGATGTCGATAACCCCCTGGTGATCCCGATCAATAAGCGGGTTAGATTCTTGATCACTTCAAACGATGTGATTCACTCGTGGTGGGTGCCAGATTTTGCAGTTAAAAAGGACGCAATTCCTGGCTTTGTGCACGAATCCTGGGCAGTGGTTGAAGAACCCGGCATTTATCGAGGTAAATGCACCGAGCTTTGCGGGAAAGATCATGGCTTTATGCCGATCGTGGTGAAAGCCGTTGAACAACAAGAGTACGAGAGCTGGCTAGCGATGAAGCAGCAAGAAGCCAAGGATGTTTATGAAACCGTCGGCAAAACCTGGTCCATGGCGGAATTGATGGAGACCGGTGAGCAAGTCTATATCCAGCACTGTGCGACCTGTCACCAGATCAACGGAGAAGGGATTCCTCCAGCATTTCCATCGCTTGTGGGACAAGGTTTGGCGGTCGGTGATCTGGATGGTCACGTTGACATCGTCGTGAATGGTAAAGCGGGTTCAGCGATGCAAGCCTTTGCGGCCCAGCTTAACCCAGCGGAGATTGCGGCAGTTGTGACTTACGAGCGCAATGCTTGGGGTAACGATGTGGGTGATTTGGTGCAGCCCAGAGAAGTCAATGCACTGATAGTAGCGGAAGAATAGGAGAGACCGATGAGCGCAGTTATAGAAAGTCATCACGACGACGATCATCACCATGGCCCTGACAAAGGATTGATGCGTTGGGTACTGACAACAAATCATAAAGATATTGGTACGCTTTACCTCTGGTTTAGCTTTTCCATGTTTTTGATCGGTGGCTGCATGGCCTTGGTGATTCGCGCCGAGCTGTTCCAGCCGGGCCTACAGCTGGTGGTACCAGAATTTTTTAATCAAATGACGACCATGCACGGATTGATCATGGTGTTCGGGGCTGTCATGCCTGCGTTTGTAGGGTTAGCCAACTGGTTAGTGCCAATGATGATTGGTGCGCCGGATATGGCGCTACCTCGAATGAATAACTATAGTTTTTGGATCTTGCCTTTTGCTTTTGCTATGTTGCTGAGCACCTTGTTTATGGAGGGTGGCGCACCGAACTTTGGTTGGACTTTCTACGCCCCGCTATCGACCGAATATGCGCCGCCAAGCGTTACGTTTTTTATCTTTGCGGTGCATTTAATGGGGATCTCATCGATTATGGGATCGATCAACGTTGTGGTGACAATTCTCAACCTGCGAGCCCCCGGCATGCGGTTGATGGATATGCCGTTGTTCGTTTGGACTTGGTTGATCACAGCCTATCTTTTAATCGCTGTAATGCCCGTGCTTGCGGGTGTTGTAACGATGATGCTGATGGATATTCATTTCGGCACCGCCTTCTTTAACGCTGGCGGCGGCGGCGACCCCGTATTGTTCCAGCATGTCTTCTGGTTCTTTGGTCACCCAGAAGTCTATATCATGATTCTTCCAGCCTTTGGCGTTGTGTCAGCGATCATCCCAACCTTCGCGCGAAAAAAGCTGTTCGGTTACGATTCGATGGTTTATGCAACTGCCTCCATCGCCTTTTTGTCCTTTATTGTGTGGGCACATCACATGTTCACCGTGGGGATGCCGATTGCGGGTGAGCTCTACTTCATGTACGCCACCATGCTCATTGCGGTGCCCACTGGGGTCAAGGTCTTTAACTGGGTAGCAACGATGTGGCAGGGTTCAATGACCTTTGAAACCCCGATGTTGTTCGCAATCGCGTTCGTGATTTTGTTCACAATTGGAGGCCTTTCAGGTCTGATGCTCGCGATCGTTCCGGCTGATTTCCAGTATCACGATACGTATTTTGTTGTAGCGCATTTTCACTATGTGTTGGTTCCGGGCTCGATCTTCTCGATTATGGCAGCGGCTTATTACTGGCTGCCGAAGTGGACCGGGAATATGTACGATGAGACGCTGGGCAAAACGCATTTCTGGTTATCGTTCGTTGGCGTGAATGTCACATTCTTCCCGCAACACTTTATTGGTCTGGCTGGAATGCCAAGACGTTACCCAGATTACGCGCTGCAATTTGCGGACTGGAATATGGTTTCAAGTGTCGGTGCGTTTATCTTTGGATTCAGTCAACTGCTGTTCCTGTTCATCGTGATTAAGTGCGTGATGGGCGGTAAGAAAGCGACCGACGAAGTCTGGGACGGAGCGGAAGGCCTTGAGTGGACCATTGCATCTCCCGCGCCCTACCATACTTTCTCCACGCCGCCGGCTTTGCCCGAACGCGCTATGGCCTAGTTTGAGGTGAGATAAAGACCGTGGCAGCCGATCAAAACATTCAATCCAAAATGACGCTCAAGCTATTGGGCGTCGTTGTGGGTATGTTTGTCTTTGGATTTGCCTTGGTGCCGCTCTATGAGGTGTATTGTCAAGTTACCGGAGCCAATGGTAAGACTGCTGGCCCTTATACTGCGAGTGCGACGCTTGAGGTGGACAAGGATCGGTGGGTAACGGTGCAATTTTTAGCAAATAACAACGCCAATATGCCATGGGAGTTCAGACCCACAGTCCGTACGATGAAAGTCCAGCCTGGCCAAGCTTACAGCACCGTATTTTTCGCCAGTAATCCGTCTCGACAAACAATGATGGCACAAGCCATACCCAGTGTCGCTCCGTTTCATGCAGCCGAGTACTTCCATAAAACCGAGTGCTTCTGCTTTGAGCAGCAGGAACTGGCCCGTGGCGAGCGTATTGAAATGCCGCTCAAATTTATCATTGACCCCCATTTACCGGCATCGGTAGAAACTCTAACCTTGTCTTATACATTATTTGATATCACACAGGTGGCGGACAGCACCGTCACCGAACCACCCGTGAGCTGATGGAGAAATCAATTGTCGTCTGAAAGCACTTACGAAAGTTATTACGTCCCGCACAACAGCGCGTTACCTATATTTGCGTCTCTAGGCATCTTCCTAACGGTTTATGGCGGCGGCAATATTCTCAACGAGATGTCCGCGGGTTCTGACAGCAATTTTGGGACGACGGTCTTCGCGATCGGTGGGTTGGTGATGGCGACCACCTTGTTTTTTTGGTTTTCTAAAGTCATCGAAGAGAACCACGCCAAAATGTACAGTCAGCAGCTGAACAAGTCGTTTGTTTGGGGTATGAGCTGGTTCATATTCTCCGAGGTGATGTTCTTTGCAGCGTTCTTCGGCGCTTTGTTCTATGTCAGATTCTGGGTGGTTGACTGGATCGGCGGCGAAGGCGAACGGGGACCCAGTAACATGCTATGGCCGGATTATGTTCCCCAATGGCCATTGTTGAATAACCCCAACCCAGAAGCGTTTTCGACCCCCCAGGGCGTTATCCCTGCTTGGGGCTTGCCACTGGTTAATACCATTTTGCTGGTGACGTCGAGTTTTACGGTGACTTTTGCGCATCACGCAATTAATGAGGGGGAGCGCAAAAAGATCATTGGCTGGTTGGTGGTGACAATTGCTTTGGGTGTGGCTTTCTTGTTTTGCCAAGCTTTTGAGTACTATGAAGCTTATGCACACCTCGGTTTGACGCTGAACTCTGGAATCTTTGGATCAACGTTCTTCATGTTGACAGGGTTTCATGGCGCCCATGTAACAATTGGTACGATTATGCTGATTGTGATGTTGGGTAGGGCGATGAAGGGGCATTTCACGAAAACAGACTGTTTTGGATTTGAGGCAGCAGCCTGGTATTGGCACTTTGTCGATGTGGTTTGGTTGTTGCTCTTTGTCCTGGTCTACGTAATGGGTACCTAAGCGATTAAGAAGGGCCTGGATGCCAAGGGGCGGAAAGGCCAAGTTCGCCGGTGATGAGGCCGTAGGCGACGACAAGCAGAAGTAAGCCTGCCAGCGACACGCGAATGAGCAGGAAACGCGCAGTACGCGAGCCCTCCTTCGAGCCCATATCGTGCATCATTGCGTAAAACGCTGAACCCAACGCAATCATATTTGCGATCAGTAGCAGCACGATGATTGTTTTTAAAAACATACCCAGTCCTTGCTAAAAATGGTTATACGCATTTTTCCGAATAGAGGTGCATGACCTTGTGATTAGAGCACAAATGAGTCTGAGACTGCTGGCTTTTACAGTGATCTTTATTTCGCTGTTCACTTATTTAGGTTTTTGGCAAATCGATCGCGCAAAATTTAAGAAAGGTCTTTTGGCTCAGCAAGCGCTGGTTGAGGCCTTGCCTGTTGCCCGCTTATCAGAACTTACGGCCCGTGAAATCCGAACAGGACGTCGCGTCGCTGTCGAAGGCTTAATCGATCCAGAGAAGGTGTTTTTGCTCGACAATGTGGTGGTTGAGGGTCAAGTCGGATTCGAGGTGCTTCACCCAATCCTGCTTGATAGTGGTGAATCTCTGCTGATTAATAGGGGCTTTTTATCCGCTGGAGCGAGTCGAGAGACGCTACCGGTTGTGCCTTTTTTGAATTCGCCAATGACCGCTTTAGGCGTCGTTTACGTATCTGATTGGGCGAATAGTGATATGCCCTTACTGTATTCGGGATGGCCACGGATCGTTCCGACCCAGGATCCCAAGGTATTGGCATCGGTGTTGGGCACTCCCCTGTTACCCTGGGTCTTGCGGCTCGACGAAGCTGATCCAAACAGTCTCCCCCGCTACTGGGTGACAACCGTGATGTCGCCGGAGCAACACACAGGGTACGCGGTCCAGTGGTTCACCATGGCACTCGTGCTGCTGGGACTTTTTATTATGAGTGTTTACAAAAAACGCAAAGAGGGCAGGTCGTGAGTCAAAACGTTGCAAGCGAGATGCAGGTGCGCCAGAGCCGGAAAAAACTGTTGTTAATCGCAGGGATCGCTTTTGTTCCGATGATGATTGCGTACGCCGTCTTCTTTTTCGCCCCCCAATTGATTCCCTCGGGGACGACCAATCGCGGCGTATTGATACAGCCCGCTTTGGATTTAAGCGATCACCTTGAGTCCGGAGGGCAGTGGCTGATGCTGTTGCCGAATGAAGACGATTGTTCGAAAGCCTGCCAACAGGTTCTCCATCAAACACGTCAAATACACGTTGCTCTGGGCAAAAACTCTGATCGGGTCGCGCGTGTCTATATCGGCGGACGTCCTCTGGCTCAGTCTGAGACCGCGGTTCTCAAGGCGGAGTACCCAAAGTTGCAGTATCGCTGGGACCCAAAAATGGTTGAAGATCTATCACGGCTCGAGCAGAGCGCGGATGAAGGTAGGAATCGTGTTTTTATTATGGATCCGCTTGGGCAGGTGATACTGGCTTATCCAATGAAACGGGTCGATAAGCCGCTATTGCTGGATTTTAAGCACCTGTTAAAGATTTCCAATCTGGGCTGAAGGTCGGCAGTTATGATTTCGTTCCCATCATCCGTTACAATTCGAGGCCCAAGGACCCTAGTGAAATGTCAATGAGCGATGCATTACCCGTGACTGCCAGTTCAGGATGGCGTGACTACTATGAGATGTGCAAACCCCGGGTGGTGTTGCTGATGCTCCTATGTACGCTGGTTGGGATGTTCCTCGCCACAACGTCTTTCGTTGAAATAGATTTGATCGCGTATTGCTTAGTCGGCGTTGCCTTGGTTGCGGGCTCGGCCGCCGCGTTGAACCACTTAATCGATGCTTCTGTGGACCAGAAAATGGCCCGAACAGAAAACAGACCTGTGGCCCAGGGACGAGTCTCGAACCGGCAAGGGCTTGTGTTCGTCTTTATTACGGGGGCGGCAGGATTATTGATCTTGGCGGTTTTCGTGAACCCACTGACCGCGTGGCTGAATTTTTTCTCTTGGCTCGGCTATGGTGTGATCTATAGCCTATACTTAAAACGAGCGACGTCACGA
>CAJYBS010000032.1 GCA_913064795.1 uncultured Gammaproteobacteria bacterium | reverse complement strand
TTGAGCGTGACTTTGATGTTTTGAGGACCCGAATGATGTCAGAAAAGCTTACCGCTGAAAGCAAGGCCGGAGCCGACACCCGGGGTAGATTGCTCTGTGCGGCAGAAAGACTTCTGATCGAGCGAGGCTATGCGGGCATGTCTGCGCGGGCGGTCGCCGAGAATGCGCAAGTGAATATTGCGTCCGCAAGTTATCATTTCGGATCAAAGCACGGAGTCTTGGAGGCTGTTGTGCAGTGGCGGTTGGCGCCAATGAACGCGGCTCGAATGACCCAACTCGATGTTGTTTTAGCCAATCCCTCCCATACGGTGGAGGATATTCTGTACGCCTTTTTGTGGCCGCTTTTTGAGACGGAACCCGACGGTCCAGTCAGACTGTTGATGGGGCGTTTGATGGCCGAGCCGACCGCAGTCGTAGGGCCTGTCATCGAGGAAACCTTTCGGGATGTCGCGAATGCTTTTGTATCAGCATTGGAGAAACGAATACCGGATGCGTCAAGGGAGAGTTTGACCCGAAAGCTTTCGTTTGTTGTGGGTGCGACGTCATTTACGCTGCTCAACAAGAATGCAGCACTGCTCGCCCCTGAGCGCCATCAAGGACAAATCTTTAAACAGTTGCTTTCGTTCTGCGTTCAAGGGATGGAAGTATCGCCAGACGTGACTGAATCTTCGAAGGAGGTTTCGTGAACAGATTTCAGCAAGTAAAGAGTGTTGTATTTCCTGTCATTGTTGCTGGCCTGGGCTTTGTATTGTTTGCTGGGCTGCTTGCGACAGGCCCTTCGCTGGATTCGAAGGCCCCAGCGCCTGTCATTCCTCTGGTTCAAAGCTTGGAGGTCGCTCTGGGTCCTATTCAAATGACCGCGATGACGTATGGGACGATCGCTCCACGCAGCGAAACGAGCTTGGTCTCGGAAGTATCGGGACGAATCATTAAGATCTCACCGAATATGGTCAGCGGCGGATTTTTTGAGGCGGGTGAGTTGTTGTTTGAGGTAGACCCTGTTGATTATCAGATCGCTTTAGATCAAGCCAATGCTAATTTAAATCGTGCGCTGGGGGAGTTGGCATTCGCTGAAAAAGATTACAAACGTCAACTCGACCTGAAACAGCGACAATCCATCAGTCAAGCGATCGAGGACGATGCTCTTAAACGTCTTCAAATTGCCCGAGCAGTTCATCAAGATGCACGCTCAAAAACTGCCGCCGCTCAGCGAGACTTATCAAGGACATCGGTTATCGCGCCTTATCAGGGCCGAGTCCGCAATGAAAACATTGACTTGGGCCAGTACGTGAGTCGCGGCGTTGCGCTTGCAAATCTATACGCGACGGATTTTGCGGAGGTCCGCCTGCCTCTTCAGGATGAGGAACTGGCTTACCTAGATGTATCGTTGGCCAACGAATCAAAGGGGACTGAGGGGCAAGCACAGGTTAACTTAACGGCTAATTTTGCCGGCCAACCCCAAAGATGGTTGGGCGAAATTGTGCGTTCGGAGGGAGAAATCGATGCGGTCAGCCGGATGATTCATCTTGTTGCTCGAGTCACAGCGCCCTACGAGCCCCAATCGGGGCAGGCCCCCCTTGCGGTGGGATTGTTCGTTGAAGCAGAAATTCTAGGTCGCACTTTGGAGAATGTCGTCATGTTGCCTCGGACAGCAATTCGAGGCGAAGACCAGGTATTTTTGATTGGCCAGGACCAACGACTCGAGCTGAAGCAGGTGAGCGTTGTGCGACGTTTAGGGGATCAGGTGATCGTTGGAGGCGGGTTAGCCGACGGTGACCTGATTTGTCTGACGGCGATGGATGATGCCGTGCCCGGTATGCGGGTTAGGATTCAAGACACTGAATCGATGGTGACCCTTCGATGAAAACATTGATCGCTTGGTTCGCGGAAAATCGAATAGCAGCCAACTTGATGCTGATTCTCATTGTTCTCTCGGGCGCGTCAGCCTTGGTGAGCATGCCGCAAAAATCGTTTCCTGATATTGATATACCGATCATCACAGTTTCAGTGTTATACCTTGGCGCTGCGCCAGAGGAAGTCGAACTGGGGGTTTGTGTCCGGATTGAGGAGGAGCTCGAAGGGGTTGAGGGCGTCAAAGAAATTCGGTCACGAGCCAACGAGGGAGTTTGCAGCGTGACGGTAGAACTCTTCGAGAGCGCGGATAAAGCCCAAGCCCTGGACGATGTTAAAAACCGGGTCGACGCGATCGATACTTTGCCGCTAGAAACTGAAAAGCCCGTGATTAACTTGATTACCAGCGTTCGCACGGTGATGGATATTGCAATTACAGGTCCAAGTGACGAACGCGCACTTAAGGTTTTGGGTCAGCGTGTTCGAGACGATATAGCGGCTCTACCGAGCGTGACTCAAGTCGAATTGCTCAATGTTCGTCCTTATGAAGTGTCAGTTGAGGTCTCTGAAGCCTCGCTGCAACGCAATGGACTGACCCTCTCAGAGGTGGCTGCGGTGATTCGGCGTCAATCACTGGACTTGCCTGGCGGCGCGATTAAGACTGATACGGGTGAAATCCTCCTGAGAACAAAAGGGCAGGCGTATTGGGGGGACGAGTTTGAGAATTTATTGCTGCTGAGCCGGGCCGATGGCAGTCGGGTCTTCCTGAGAGACGTTGCGAGGGTGGTTGATGGTTTTGAAGATACCGATCAGTCGCTCCGTTTCGATGGTCGACCTGCGACCATTATCCGAGTCTCTAGAGTCGGTGATCAGGACATTCTTAAGATCACCGATGAGGTTAAAGCGTACTTGGAGACTGCCGCCAGTCGGCTGCCAGAAGGCGCAGTGCTGACTGTATGGAATGATAATTCTCGACTTCTACGTGATCGATTGAGCACGCTGCTCGATAGTGCCCGGCAGGGGTTCTTGATGGTTCTCATCCTGCTGGCCTTGTTCTTGAGGCCCCGGCTCGCTTTTTGGGTCAGTATCGGCGTGCCCGTCGCATTCTTAGGAGCGCTCTATCTGACGAATCAATTGGGACTCTCGATTGATGGTATTTCATTGTTTGGTTTCATCCTGGTGCTGGGCATCATGGTGGATGATGCCATTGTGGTTGGAGAAAACGTGCACTCCGAACAGCGCCGGAGTGAAACGCTTCTGGGTGGCGCCATTGTCGGCACCCAAAAAATAACTGTTCCGGTGATTTTTGGTGTGCTAACCACCATCTGCCCCTTTGTGCCGATGCTGCAAGGAGTAGGCAGTTCTGGTCCGATCGACGGGGCGATCGCGACAGTCGTAATCTGCTGTTTGATTTTTTCTTTGATTGAGTCTCAACTGATTTTGCCGGCGCACTTAGGTCATCAAGAGGTGAAGACGCCTGCGGGTGAGGTCTATCTTCTATTGGTGCCCGTGGTTGCCATTTTTTTGCTCGAATTCGCCTGGGATCTGCCCAGCTATTTTGGCATGGCCATCGGCGTTGCATCCTTTGTGCTCTTGTTGCACACGTTTAATGTCTCTCAACCGGCGGCAAACCGCGTATCTGAGTTCCAGCAGCGTTTTTCAAGTTCAGTTGAAAACTTGATCAAGACGCGATTCCGCAGTCTGGTCGCGCTGGCAATTCGGGCGCGCTATACAACGCTGGCATTGGCCTTTGTGTTTTTCCTTTCGGGTTTAGGCATTATCGCCAGCGGCCGACTCCCCTTTTCGTTTTTCCCGCCCCTGGCGTCTGATCAGGCGATTGCACAACTCACGATGCCGCTTGGAACTTCCGCTGATGTGACTGAGAAGGCCGTTATGCACCTGGAGAAGAGCGCGATGACCCTGGCTGAAACTCTGGCCCAAAAGTTTCCTGATGCGCCCCCGGTCACCCATATTTTGTCCGCAGTGGGTAATCAGCCCTCGAGCAGCGGCGGCGGTGGCCCAAGCGGGCCAGCCTCAGGCGGGGGTGGCGGCGCCCACTTAGGCGAAGTCACTTTGCAGCTGACCCCGAGTCAAAGTCGAGCGCTGGACACCCGGCAGATCGCAGCTCTTTGGCGGGAGCAGGCGGGATCGATCCCAGGGGCCGTGGAGCTCAAGTTCAACAGTTCACTGTTTACGGTTGGAAATGCGATTGATATCCAGTTATCGGGTGAAGACGTCGATGAGCTTCGCGCAATTGCCGCGGACCTGAGGCTGAAATTGAGTAGTTATCCAGGCGTTTTGGATATCACAGATTCGTTTAGGTCGGGTAAACAAGAGCTCAAGTTGACGATGAAGCCCGAAGGAGAAGCCGCTGGATTGTCCTTGAGTCAGCTCGCTCAGCAGGTTCGCCAAGCATTTTATGGCGAGGAGGCCCAGCGCATTCAGCGGGGGCGAGATGACGTTCGGGTGATGGTGCGATATACGGATTCAGAACGTCGAAGTGTCACCGCTTTGGATCGAATGCGAGTGCGAACCCCTCAGGGTAGCGAGATCCCATTTAACACGGTTGCCATCGCGGACTTAGGCCGGGGATATGCGAGTATCAAACGGACCGAAAGCCGCAGGGTGGTCAATGTGGTTGCTGACGTCGATCGCTCGGTGGTCACGGCGGAAGAAGTTTTGTCCGATTTGAGTGCGGGATATCTTGATCAAGTTCTAAAAGACCATCCGCGGGTGAGTCTTAGTCTTGAGGGTGAGCAGCGCCAAAGCGGGGAGTATCTTGTGAGTCTCGTGTTGCCCTTTATGATTGCCCTGTTTGTCATTTATGCGCTGTTAGCGGTGCCTCTGCAGTCTTATGCTCAGCCTTTGATGATCATGAGCGTTATCCCTTTCGCGTACGTCGGCGCGATTTGGGGCCATCAAATCATGAAGCAGTTTGATTTAATCTCCGGTGTCGCCATGATGTCGATTCTAGGGATGATTGCGGCCGCTGGTGTGGTGGTAAACAGTAGCTTGATTCTCACGTATACGGTGAACCGCTTGCGTTCAGAGGGGTACGACCTTCATGAGGCGGTCGCTGAAGCTGCGGTAACCCGCTGCCGCCCCATCGTGCTCACGTCAATGACGACCTTTGTCGGTCTGATGCCGCTCATGTTTAACACCAGTGTTCAGGCACAGTTTTTGGTGCCCATGGCGGTTTCGCTTGCCTTTGGTGTGCTGTTTGCGACTGTGATCACCTTGCTGGTGGTACCTGCAATCTATTGCGCGTTTGAGGATGTTGGTGCTTTGTTGAAGCGAGGCACCCCTGGGGGTCTCGATGCTCCGGTTGAGGGAATTGAACGGGCTTAGTTGAGACTAACGATCTATAAGGATGAGGAGTGAGTATGCCTAAGCATGCCTTTCAGTTGCCCCAGGGACAGCTGGATACCTTCACGCTCGAGGGTGGGCCTTGGCTGGACAACTGCTTGGGCGATCCCACTGCACGTACGATTGGCGTCTATACCCCCGCCGAATGTGAGGCCGGAACACTGTACCCTGTTCTGTTCGATTTGGCGGGGTTCACAGGGAGTGGGTTGAGCCATCTCGCCTGGAAGAGTTTCGGAGAGACCCTTCCGCAGCGGATTGATCGGTTGATGGATGAAGGCAGCTTGGCGCCCGCGGTGTATGTATTTCCCGACTGCTTTACTTCCCTCGGCGGCAACCAATATGTTGATTCCTCGGCGCTTGGACAGTGGGCGACGTGGCTCCATGAAAGCCTTTTGCCCGAGATCAGGAATCGCTATGGGGTGCGCCAAGATGCTGACGGCTGTGGTCTGTTTGGAAAATCGAGCGGGGGATTTGGCGCCATACATCAAGTTTTAATGCATGGCGAGCACTGGGGTGCCGCGGTCTGTCATTCTGGGGACATGGGGTTCAAATTGTGCTACCAGCGTGATTTTCCTGAAGTGCTTTTGGCTTTGACCCAGTCTGGATTAAGCGTGGCCGATTACATTCGCCGATTGCATCGGCGACGCAGAATCTCTGGGGGTGAAATGCACGTTCTTATGACCTTTGCGATGGCGGCGTCTTATGATCCAGATCCAGAGCAGCCTTTTGGGGTGCGATTGCCGATGGATCTTGATACTTGTCAGATTGACCCTGAGCGATGGCGTGCTTGGCAGGCTTTTGATCCCTTGACTCGGCTCGAGTCAGAGGCGGCACAAAGCAACTTGCGGGGTTTGCGGGGACTTTTTATCGATTGCGGGGTGCGTGACCAATACCATCTTGTTTACGGCGCTCGACGGTTCAGCGAGCGCTGTCAGGAATTGGGAATCGACCACGTTTTCGAGAGCTTTGATGATACTCATTCTGGGATCGACTATCGGATGGATCGTTCATTACCTTGGTTGGTCGAGCGCCTGAGTGCTTGATCAGGGGTCACTTTAAGTTTGCCCGCTCTGAGTCTGGTGCCACTTCGCAGCCTACAATCTTTTTAGGGCACCCTCAGCATATGAAGGTGTCAGCAATGGTTAGGCGCGAGTAATTTTGCGATCAGAAGGCTCTGTAGAAGCCGCTTTTAGAGCCAATCCGTTCCAAGATAAAAATGCTACCAGGGGCGGTGCGGCAGCTGCCGTCTGCCATCTTCCTCACAGAGACTGGCTTTGATCGGGTTAGACCGCATCGAGTAGTTCGATGTTTGGCCGTCCCGCCATGTGAGGTCCCATCGCAGCACCGAGACGCTTGAAGTACTCAGTCCCGTTGTGGGCCTCAAGCGCTGCCTGGTCCTCATACTGCTCTAGAACAACATAGGTGGTGTCACTGGTTCGACTTTTATGGAGCGCATAAAAATGGTTGCCCGGTTCATTCGCACGGACTTCCGCTGAAAGTTCTGTGAAAATCTGCTCAAATTCAGCTTGTGAGCCGGGCTTGATTTCTAGTGTTGCGATAATGCCAATAGCCATAGGAGTCTCTCTTTGTTGATCCGAGCAGCTCATGCCCAGATTGATGGGTTTGAAGGTATCGTTGGGATGAAATTTAAAGTTGGGAACGATTGTGCCTGTGGCTGGACTTGCAGGTCAACAACCCTCGGCGATTGTTGGGCGCTCGGTCAATGGCTCTGTTTTGTCTGGGGCTTACCCTTTGGGCGAGGGACGCTCGAGTGGGTCGGTCAGGCCAGACAGGCCCTCCAAGTGCAGCATTAACGCAAGGCGCATGAGTTGACCCAGGTCTCCGCTAGGGAACCCATGTTCCTCAAACCAGATTAAGTAAGCTTCAGGTAATCGAGAAAGCCGTCGACCTTTAAATTTTCCGAACGGCATTCGCCGATTCGCGACCGCTTCCAAATCTTTGGGTTCAAAGGACATTACGTTTATTATAAGGCTCGTGAAAGGAGAGCGTGATGCTAAAGGCGAGTGAAATCAAGCGAGGGGATGTTGTTTTTCTTGATCAGGCGCCACATGTGGTGAAGCACCTAGAAACTAAAAGTCCATCTTCTCGAGGTGCGGTGACCCTCTACAAACTGAGATTTAAAAATCTGCTCAACGGTCAAAAAAAGGAAGTCTCAGCAAAAGGCGAAGAGTCTTTTGAGACCATCGATTGCCAACGCATTTTGGTGCAGTTTTCGTATCTTGACGGTGATGAATACTATTTCATGGATTTGAGCGATTTCACCCAGTATGGTCTCAACCGCCATGAGCTGGAGGATCAGTTGGACTACTTGATTGAGGGGCTGACCGATATTACGGCGTTGATCATTGAAGGTCAGATCGCGGCCATTGATCTGCCCCAGTCGGTGGTGATGAGGGTTGTTGATACGGCACCTGGGATCAAAGCCGCGAGCGCTAGCTCTAGAACCAAACCAGCCACCCTCGAATCAGGGTTGGTGGTGCAGGTGCCGGAATACATTGGGACTTCTGATGCAATTAAGGTGAATACCTTAAACGGGAAATACATGGCCCGTGCAACCACAAGCTGAGCTCGCTCAACCTGCTTTAAGCTGATCCTCTGCAAATTGTTTGATGCTCTTATAGTCAGCTTTGCCGTTTGGCGCACGGTTGAGATTTTCTTTGATAAAGATATGCTTTGGCAACTTGTAGGCAGCCAGAAGCGATCTTGCCCATTCTTTGAGGTCGCCGGATTGAAGGGGTTGGTTGCCTCGGGTTTGGATGACTGCGGTAATCGCTTGTCCCCATTTAGGATCGGGTAAGCCAATGACCAGAGCATCTTCAATGTGCTCGTGGTGTTTTAGAGCTTCCTCCACTTCCTCTGGAAACACTTTCTCACCGGCGGTGTTGATGCAATTGCTGCCTCTGCCCAGCAACGTCAGTGAACCATCGGACTCGACTTGCACCCAGTCTCCGGGGACCGAGTAACGTTCTCCCTGGATGTACTGAAACGTTTTGGCTGTCTTTTCAGGATCCTTGTAGTAACCCAAGGGCAGGTGCCCCTTGACCGCAACAAGTCCCGGTTCATTGTCTCCTGGGTTGATGGTGCGGTGGTCTTCGGTAAAGACGCGGCAGTTTGCGCCGATGGTGAATTTTGCGACATCAATTTGCGCGTCTTTGGTCATTACCGAGCTTCCCAGGCCAATGGCCTCGGAGGATGAAAACCCATCGACCAACAGTAGATTTTCATTGTGGGTCAGCAAGCCGGCCTTAATCTCCCGGGTCCACATCACACCGCTCGACGTGATGACGTTAACAGATTGAATATTGAATCCTTTTGGGTTGGTATCGAGCGCCTCGAGCATTGGGCGCGCGAAGGCATCACCGACAATAGTCACAGTGGTAACGCCATGCTCGCCAATTGCAGTTAACGCCTCCACAGGATCATAGTGCTTGTTGGGAAGTGTGACGCAGGTGCCGCCCATAGTCATTGCACCAATCGCCGAGAGTAAACCGGTGCCGTGCATCATGGGAGGCAGGGGCAAATTCACAGGCCCTTGTTGATTTTTGATGCGTTTGATGAGGGCTGGCAGGTCATCACTGGGGGGTGTATTTAATCTTGGATTTCCACCCGCACCCATGGCTTTGAATAAGTCATCGTGTCGCCACATGACCCCTTTAGGCATGCCTGTGGTGCCGCCGGTGTAGAGAAAAAGCTGGTCGTCGTCGGAATAATCGACGATCGGGGGCAGGCCATCACCCTCGTTGGCTCTGCGCTCGTATTCGGTAGGGAGGACCTCTTGGTGGATAGTGCAGTCTTGAACTTCGATCCATTGGGTCACCAGGGGAAGTTGATCTCGGATGCGATCAACATTGTCTTGAAACTCGCTCTGATACATCACCACAGTTGCATCAGCGTTATCCAATAGGTAGATGAGTTCGTGATCGATGTAGCGATAATTGACGTTCACGTGGATGAGTGCTGCTTTGAATCCAGCGGCGATACCTTCTGAGTATTCCGGGCAATTGCGCATGTAAAAGGCGATTTTATCACCAGGCTTTGCACCGCCTGCAAGCAGTGACGTCGCCAAATTATTGCTGCGGAACTGAAAAGCCTCGTGGGAGATGACGCGGCTGCCGTGAACCAATGCGGGCCGATCAGGATCGCCAATGTCGGCAACTGCGTTTAAGATTTTTCCAAAATTCCAAGTCATCACGTATTCCTATGTCTCCCAGGGTGCTTTGCAGCCAATGGCCAGAGACCCGATCGAACGGCATGATCGCCCGCTAGGCCGCCTAAATCATACCGAATTTGTACCAAGACTGAATCTCAAAGCGCGACACGTCGGTCGAAAGCGCCGCTAGCCCAAGGTGCCCAACCCAGGAATCTCTCGTTCCAGCTTCAAGAGAGGCACTAAAAAGACTGGCTTTGGCCTTCCCCTTAACTTTTTTTGGTCTGAACATCGCTGCGTGTCGCTGGAGAAAAACACGGGAAGCGCTGAGCGCAAGTGCTTCAATCACCCCGAGACGGTGTTCGATGTAGCCGGCGGATCAATACAGCCGTGGAACCATGGTAGCTCAATCTCAATCAGCC